>NZ_JAESDL010000013.1:0-104622 GCF_019249625.1 Hydrotalea lipotrueae
CGCTTAATACCATGCACTTCATACCCTTTTTTCAGTAATAACTCCGCCAAATAGGCGCCATCCTGTCCGGTAATACCGGTAATCAATGCTTTTTTCATATCCGGATGCTTCAATAGTTTGAATAATGTGTACCATCTGCCGCAATTTCCTGCTGCCCGCTAACGGGCGCAAAAATAAGGGGTTTTACAGGCAAAGCAGCACTTCACCTGATGGTTTTAATGAATATTTGGAACAAATGGGCATCATCTGTTGCAACCTGCAACCGTAACACCGATGTTCAACAATAAAAAATGGGAAATTTGGCCCGATACCGCCAACACGAATGTACGGTATGGAAAAAGTGATTCCAAATTTTTTTTGGGGGGGGGAGTGAAGCTGAAAAATAGGAAATAAGGAGGATGAACTTTCTATGTGTAGCCCTTTCCTGTTGCATGGAAGCATTAAGTATATATTCAGAGAATCTGTTATGGAGTAAACTGAAAACGGACTATGCTTCTCTATTTCCCAATTTGATTGACCGAAGGCGTTTCAACCGAAGGCGGTTAACGCCCTTTATTATTCAGGTTCAGGAACACATTTCTGCCAAGCTTGAAAACCTGAGTGAATTAATGGTGATTGACAGGAGGAGATAATGCGGGGAATAGAAATGTTGGTGGATGTGAAACACTGCAAATACAGGAAGCCCAAATCCTATTGAAACATTGCTGCAGCGCCTGCCAGAGATTCGGGAGTGCCCACATCTACCCAGCTATCGCCGGTATGGTCGAAGCACAGTATGGGATAATCGGGTGCCAGTTTCAAATACACATCTACCATGGAATATTTACCAGCACCGGGCAGGCGCTGCAATAAATTGGGATGCAGGATATGGATGCCACTGAAAGCTTTAGGATATAAAGGCGCATCCATCAATACCAGTTTTTCTTCTCCGGTTTTCCGGTTGCGCCAACCGCAAAGGCGGTTCCGTTGGTTAAATAAAAAATAGCGGGAAGAGGTACGCTGCATGACCGCCAGTGTGGCTGAGGCACCTAATGCAATATGCTGGGCCAGCATAACATATAGATCCAAATTGGTGAGTACATCCACATTCATCAACACCAATGCATCACAATCTCTAAAAAGGGTTCGGGCACGGTACAATCCGCCACCGGTTTCTAATACTTCACTGCTTTCATCTGAAACCATAATTGTACTGCCCCACCCCTGATTAGCCTCGATAGCAGCAATGATCTGATCGGCAAAATGGTGTACATTTACCACCACGTTGGTAATGCCAAATTGTTGCAGGTAGCAGATATTACGCTCTAACAAAGTTTTGCCATTTACCATAGCCAGTGCCTTGGGATGCTTAAGGGTAAAGGGTTGCAGGCGGGTACCAAGGCCGGCAGAGAGCAACATGGCTTTGATAACAGGATCTGGTGATGAGGTATTCATAACAATCAGTTAACGGTTATATATTAGAAGATTCAGTAACAGGCGTAGTGACCCAGTTGGCACGGTTGGTATGGTTTAACTGTACTTTCAGATTGTATTTGTTGCGCAAATGCCTGGCCGTTTGTTCGGCGGCATAAACACTGCGGTGTTGTCCGCCAGTGCACCCAAAATTGATTTGCAGATGGTGGAAGCCGCGTTGCATGTATTCCTGAATGGTAATATCAATCACATCCCATACGCTGTTTAAAAATACATTCATCTGGGTTTGCTGTTCCAGAAAATCCTGTACCGGTTTATCCATGCCGCTAAGATGTTTGTAGGCATTGATGCGGCCGGGATTCAGAATACCCCGCATATCAAAAACAAATCCACCTCCGTTATCGGTTGTATCCGCCGGGATCCCTTCGCGGTAACTGAAGCTGTTGATTTCAACCCGCAATGGCGTATGCTCATTGGCTTTGGGTATATGAAAACGTTTCAGTATGGGCGCATCAGTCATTAACCGCAGCAGGCGGTCCAGTTCCGGGGTAATAATACCCATCTGCCGGTGCTGCAGAAAGAATTGCAGGTTTTGCAGGGCCAGCGGAATACTGGCTAAGAAATGCGCCTTTCGTTCAAATAGGCCACGGAAGCCATAGGCGCCGAGTACCTGTAAGAGGCGGATGAGTACATAGCCATTGTACTGCCCTTCAAATACGGTGCGGTGCAGGGGTTTCGGCAAGAGCCTGTCAACACAATCCATATAATATTCCAGTAAACGATGCTTCCAGTCCTCGCTTAAATTGGCCCTGGCCTGCCACAATAAACTGGCCACATCATATTGCAGGGCGCCTTTCATTCCGCCTTGAAAATCGATACAATATACTGCACCTTCCAGCACCATGATATTGCGGCTCTGAAAATCGCGTACCATAAAATAATGGTGTTCCGTTTTTGTAAGGTAAGAGCCCAGTGCTTCAAAATCGTCCATCAGCGCCTGTTTATCATAGGACAATTGGAGGGTGTCGAGAAAATAATATTTAAAGTACAGCAGATCACTCAGAATGGCCTGTTTGCCAAATTCTTTGGCCGTTAAGCAGGCTTCGTAGGGAAAATGCCGGTGCCCATTTATCTGCAGTTGAGCCAGCATGGCCAGACTTTTTTGAAACAGCGCATATACCGCAGGAGTTGGCCCATCAGCCTCCAGCACATTCAGTAAGCTGGTATTACCCAGATCATTCTGCAGGTACAGGGTATGTTCGGCATTCATGGCCAGAACGGCCGGTACGGGCAAATTGGCCTGCCGAAAGTGGGCACTAAAGCGCTGAAAGGTCTGGTTTTCTTTGGTATTCAAATTATAAGTAGCAACCAACGACTGTTTGGGAAGGTGTACCCGGTAATAGTTGCGGTTACTGCCACTGGGCGGCAATTTCTCTATCCTTTCCGGTACCATACCGGCATATTGTTGGGTTAAATTGGCAATTTGTTCCGGAATCGTTTGCATAAGGCAAGGTTCAATGATTGGGGGATAAAAATAATTGAAATGACGGTTTTATTTATTATTTTTTAATAGATTAATTGAAACCTTCACAGTAATTTACAGTTTTACACTATTTCTGACCAAAACTAAAATGCATGAAGCTACTGAAACAACTTTTACTGCTAACGGGAATGGTATTGACTACCACCGTAATTTTTGCACAAAAACCGATTACCGGAAAAGTAACTGACGCCAAGGGGCAACCGCTGGAGAGTGTAACTGTACGGGTAAAAGGCACCCACACCACTACCAGCACCAATGCCCAGGGGGCATTTACCATTATTGCAGCGCCGGGAGCTACGCTGGAGATTAGCTCAGTAGGCTTTGAACCTCATACCATTAAAGCGGGCACTACCGGTAATCTTAACATTGTATTGCAAGAATCTGTTGCCAATCTGGGCGATGTGGTGATGGTAGGAAGCCGCGGGGCCGGAAGAAGTAAAACCGAATCGCCCGTGCCGGTAGACGTGATTAAGCTGGGCACGGTGAACAATACCACGGCGAGGATGGACCTTACCTCGGCCCTGAATTATTTAGCCCCTTCTTTCAACTACAATAAACAAAGTGGCGGAGATGGCTCAGATGCGATTGACCTGGCAACTTTACGTGGCTTAGGCCCTGACCAGACCCTCGTTTTGATTAATGGCAAACGCCAGCACCAGACTGCATTTGTATCTTTATTTGGTACCCGTGGCAGAGGCGCTTCGGGAACTGATTTAAATGCTATTCCGGAAGATGCCATTGACCGGGTGGAAATATTACGCGATGGTGCTTCGGCACAATATGGTTCAGATGCCATTGCAGGGGTTATTAATATTATCCTGAAAAAAGATGTGAACCACCTGAGCATCAACACCGGCTGGTCGGGCTACTACGACCACAAATACAATTCGCTCAACGGCTTCGACCCGAGCCAATACTATACCGGCCATCAGGTAGATGGTAACACCGTAATGTTGGGTCTGAATTATGGATTACCCATTGGTAAAAATGGAGGCTTCATTAATTTTTCCGGTGATTTCCGTTCTGCCGGCAAAACTTTCCGTGAGGTACCTGATACCAATGTAGCAACTAATCCCAAGGCATTGCCGGTTAATACCATTCGCAGAGCCTTTGGCGATGCTTCTGTTCTGGCTGTAGGGGGCATGTACAATATGGAAATTCCTGTAGCAGGAACCAAAACTACTTTTTACAGTTTTGGTGGATATAACTATAAAAACTCGAATGCTTATGCCTATACCCGTAACTTCTCTGCGCACCCCGAACGATTCCCCACCGATGCCAATGGCAAACTGATTTTTGTACCCGGCATCATGAAAAAAACAGCAGATGGCAGTGAAACCTATTATAACCCGATTGAAGATGTACATATTACTGACTACGAAGGCTCTGCCGGTTTTCGGGGCACTTTAGGCAAGGGGTGGAATTGGGATATCAGCAATACTATCGGTTATAATAACTTCCATTATTTCGGCCAAAAAACATTCAATGCTTCCTTAGATGCTGCCGGCGCCAACAAAACTAATTTTGATGATGGCGGGTTTAGCTTTTTACAGAATACCGTGAATGCGGGTGTGAACAAAAACATCAGCAAAGGATTTAATCTCGCATTTGGTACTGAATATCGCTATGAAAATTATAAAATTTATAAAGGTGAAGAAGTTTCTTATGCTTTGTACGACCAAAGTAAAGCGCCCGGTGCGCAGGGCTTCCCCGGCTTTCAGCCCGACGACGAAATTAATGCAAACCGCTCCGTGATTGCTGGTTATGCAGATGCCTCCATAGATGTAACCAGTAGATGGTTAATTGATATGGCTGTACGTGCAGAAAATTATACAGATTTTGGCGGTGTGGCTACCTACAAATTTGCAACCCGTTATAAGGTAACCGACAACTTTAACCTGCGTGGTTCAGTAAGTACCGGTTTCCGCGCCCCTTCTTTACAACAAATTAACTTTAGTAATACTGAAACCAGCATTCTGGGTGGTCAGTTAGTAGCCGTGAAAATAGTTCCTAATTACAGTCCAGTTGCCCGCACTGCTGGTATACCACCACTTACACCTGAAAAATCAACCAATGCCAGTCTGGGTTTTACCTGGAAACCAGCCACCGGTTTAACCATTACCACCGATGGTTATTTAGTGCATATCAAAAACAGGGTAGTATTATCCGGACAATTCAGTGCATCTGACAATACTCTGCCCACAGCGCTTACCTCGGCATTAAACAGTCTGCATGTAGTAGCTGCACAATTCTTTTCAAATGCCGTTACCACTACCAATACCGGTTTAGATATTGTGATAGATTATAATAAACATATTGGTAAAAGTAATTTGCATGCCACATTAGCGGGCAACTTTAACAACATTAAAATTGATGCTTTGAATGTGCCCAATGTACTCAACACCAGTTACCTGCACCAACAAACATTTTATAGCAGCCGTGAACAGTCTTTTCTGATGGCTTCGGCCCCAAAATCTAAATTCTCATTGGGATTAGATTATAGCCGCAATAAATTTGGAGCAGGCATACATTTTACCTATTTTGGACAGTTAACCACACAGGGATTTGGTTATTCCGGTTCTCCAAACCCCACCCCCAACGGACCAGGCGACCCGAATATTTCGGGTAGTGGCAATGGGTACGACCCTTATGTAACTACCGATAATGGTGCCACTTCTGTACCCGAAAACTTTTTGTTTCATGGTAAAGTAACCACCGATATTTATGCTTCGTACAAATTAGCCAAGTCGGTAACATTATTTGGCGGTATTGATAACTTATTCAATGTTCACCCTGATTTGTCAGCTGTGCCGAATGCGCGTTATGCTTCTGCATACGACAGTGAATCCGGTGGTCCTTTCGATGCTGTACAAATGGGATTTAATGGCATGCGGATGTTTGTTAAATTAGCCTTTAACTTCTAAGTATTTTCTAAACTCACCATAGCAGCCGCCTCCAGAAGGAGGCGGTTTTTTTTGGTGTGTTTGAAACTTAGTCTTGGACTGAGTATGTTGTAATTGCTCATTTTGTTTTTATCCTTGGATTTCTAGCGGTTGAAATTGCCAGTACCCAACTTAACTGTTTTCTGTTCCTGAAAATAGGTTGCAAAGGCAGACTGCACTCCTCCGGAGTGCGCCTTTCTATTCTGAAGTTTCCTGTTATCCAAACACTGCTCCTTTTGAGCAGGTTTAAACAGCGCCTTCATTTACCGTTGAACCAAATAGCTTTGTTTTGAAATGGGTGCCATACTATTACTTCAATATCCTACTGTTCTGGCGGTTTTTTTTTTGGAATTCCCGCAGTATTGCCACTACTGCTAACGTTACCCATTTTGTGTAGTTAAAATGAATGGTTGGTGTTATAACCTTTTGTGGAGATACTGTAGTAACTGAACCTAAAGACCAAATTCTACTGGCTCAACCTCATTCCTTGTTTTTCCCCGAAAAATAATAGACCGGAATACCTGCAGTGGTAATCAAAATACCCAGTAATGAATTGATGATGGGTGCCTGCCCTGAACGGTATTGCATAATATCTGTATATAGTGTAGCGGAAAGAAAAAAAGTTACAAATGCAACAAACAACAAGGGCACAAAAGGATATCCAAATACCCGGTACGGCCGGGGGGTGTCTTTCATTTTACTGCGCAGAATAAATACCCCCAGCGCACTCATCCCATAAAAAAACCAACTCACAAAAATGAGCATATCAGTAAGCATATCAAAAGAGCCACTCAATATCAGCATCACCGTCCATACTGCATTGGTAATCAATGCATTGCCAGGGGTATGGTACTTTGGCTGCATTTTGCCCGCCCAGGCAAACCATCGGTTTTCGGTGCCCATGGCATAGGTAACCCTTGCCGTTGCCAATACATTGGCATTGGTGGTGCTGATGATAGAGAAAATGACCATCAACGCAATCATACTGCCCCCCCATGTGTCCCATACCACCGTAGCAGCATCTGAAGCCACAAAAGCAGACAATGCCAACCGATGGATGGGCAAAACATAGAGATAGGCCAGGTTCACCAATGCATACACCACCATACAAAAAAACAGCCCTATTAACAGGCTTTTGGGAATATTGCGCTGGGGTTGTTGAATTTCGCCGGCCACAAAAGTGATATTGTTCCAACCATCATAAGCCCAGAAGGCACCTGCCAGTGCCGCCATATAAGCCCCCACCAAAGCCCATCCCGTTGGTGCACCGGGTAAATGCTCCTGCAAATGATGCCAATGCCCTTTTCCGGAGAATAAAATGCCACCAATTAATAGTACAATGGCTACTGATTTTAAAGCGGTTAATACACGTTGTATAGCACCCCCCTGCCGCACACTGCGGTAATTGACCCAGGTTAACACCAGCACCAGTGCAATGGTGAGTAGTTTAACACCAATATGGTTTAATGGATAAATGGTACCCACCAAGGGTATGGTAACATGCACAGCCTGTACGGTAGCAGCACTGCATTGGGGTAACGCAATAAAATAATTGGTGTATTGTGCAAATACATAAGCAATAGATGCATTGCCGGCAGTATTAAATACCGC
Source organism: Hydrotalea lipotrueae (assembly GCF_019249625.1). NCBI lineage: Bacteria > Pseudomonadati > Bacteroidota > Chitinophagia > Chitinophagales > Chitinophagaceae > Hydrotalea > Hydrotalea lipotrueae. The sequence goes on from NZ_JAESDL010000013.1 coordinate 7,510, forward strand.
AAAAGCCGCCCATCCATATACAAACGCAAAGGCATTCCCGTACATTTTCTGGAAAAAGATATATTGGCCGCCTGTTTCCGGAAACATGGCTGCTACTTCGGCATTACTCAAAGCCCCAAAAAGCGTGATGAGGCCTGCCACTACCCATACACTCAGTAATAACCATGGGTCACCCAATTGTCCTGCCATGAGTGCCGGTTTCATAAAAATACCGGAGCCAATTACTCCTCCTACCACAATGGCAACGGTGGTACGAAACCTCAAGGTACGTTGTAATTTAGCCATTCAATTGTTTAATTGTTGATAAAGTTGGGTTGCTGATTTAAAAAACAAAAAGCCCTATCCGTTAGTAGGTGTCAGACTTTGTGCCAGCAGCCGGTGAAAATGATGCGTACCCTGTTCGAGTAGAACAGAGTACCGGCCATGCTGATAAAAACGGGAGCGGATACCCTTTTGTACCAGTTGCACTACGGCTTCATCTTCCTGCTCCACCGTATCCAATCCACTGCCGGCACCGCTGCCTAATTTATCCGCATCGTATACATAAGTGATAAAGCGAACGGTAGTTTGATCGGGCGATTGGGGTTCAATGATATTCAGCGACAAACCCCAAGGATAAAAATTAAACATCATGTTTGGATATACCCAAAAATAATAGGCCGCAATTTGTTTGCCTACATCGGGCGCATTGGGCGGTATATCAAAACAAACATCACCCGCTTTGGCAATGCCAAGTTGCAGATTGCTCAGTGAAAATAATTCGGTGGTATAATCTTTAAAATTGAGGATGGCATTCAGTTGGGGGTGAACAAAAGGAATATGAAAACCTTCCAGATAATTTTCGCAATACAATGCCCAATGTGCCTGTACCTGATAGGTGGCCGATAAATCGGGCCGATACTCCATGTGTTGCAGCGGCAACCAGTTTACCCGTTGCATCATATCGCCGAAATAGGCGGTGGCGGGTAAGCCGGGCATTAACCGGGTAAACAACAGGTTGCCCCATTGAAACAGCGGTAATTCGGGCAGGTGGTTGTTTTCGGGAATAAAGTTTTGCACCCCTTCAAATTCGGGCATGGAGATAAAGCGTCCATCCAGTTGAAATAACCTGCCGTGATAATTGCAACGCAAGTGCTTGGCATTACACGGTGTTTGGGCAATGATGTTGCCCCGATGGTTACATACATTGCTGAGGCAATGGTATTGGTTTTGTTGATCGCGAGTCAATACCAGTGGCTCCTCCAGATATTCCGGCAGCAATGTAAAAGGGTATACCGTTGTATTGGCATCGAGGCGGCCGGTATCGCCTATCCACTGCCAGGAAGGGGCAAAGATGCTATCTTTCGATGCTTCAAAATAATATGGATCAAGGTAAAAATCGGTAGCGATGGTTCTGGCCACTGCAATATCAGGATGAACAAATAGACTGCTCATGGTTCAATATTTCTTTAAAAATAGGAAATTGAGCGGAAACCTGAGGTTGGGATTTGGGGGTGGAGAATGTTAACTTAGCTGTGTAAACATTCTCCTTTTCTTCTTACCGAACTCTTGCTATCATCCCTTACCCGCTGAGGCCTTTCAAAAAACATCTAACTGCTTAGCAATCATATTTCTATTACAGGCCATTAGCAATTGCTTCTCTCGGGTACCTCTACCCCAAAATCAATTTTTCAAAAGTAAAAAAACATTTCACCGGTTAATTAATTCAGCATTGAGGAAATGCTATGCGCAATGGGCAATATATTTAATAAATATTTTATTTAAATACATAAAAATACGTTTATACATATAAAACTAAGTCCATATTTTAGTGGCTGTGTTGTATGTGTAAGCTCTTCCACATCCACTCGGTTGGATTTACCTGATACACACACTCGTTGAGCCGAAGTTGGTGTATGCAGGGCATAGCCAAGGAGTTGCCGGCTGCAGATCCGAGAAAAAAAATGTTGCAACGGGCTGCCATTGCTCACCTAAATGCCAGTTTGCCCCATATTGCATCCAGGCAGTTTTGGAGGCAAGCATTGGCTGGCCAGTTTTGCAGTTTATGCACTATTACAGTAGGGTTGCTTCAGAACTGATGGCAGCATTCAATACTTTAGAAACGGGACAATTGGCTTCTGCATCTTTTACTGCTGCATCGAATTGATCTTTAGAAATGCCCGGAACTTTTGCCTTAACTATTAAATGCGAATGGGTAATACCGGCATCACCCAAAGTAATTTCGCATTTGGTTTCTAAATGTTCAGGCGAAAAACCTGCTGCACCTAACACAAAACTTAATTTCATGGTAAAACATCCGGCATGTGCGGCTGCTATTAACTCCTCGGGGTTAGTGCCTACACCTTCCGCAAAACGTGAATTATAAGAATATTGGGTTTGCTGCAGCGTAGTGCTTTGTGTGGTAAGATGGCCTTTGCCTTCTTTACCTGAGCCGGTCCATACGGCAGTTGCATTTCTAATCATAATGGTATTATTTGTTGAACAGGCAAGATACAAAATGTAGAAGCCTTTATCTTTGATGCCATCAATAATTCCCTATTTCGTGAATGTAACAGAAATCTGGCACCAACTGATAACAGGTATTCAACAAACTTCTTTCTTAGAATTTACGGGTACTATTTGCGGTATTGCCAGTGTGTTTTTCTCCCGAAGGGAAAATATATTGGTATATCCGGTTGGGATGGTGAGTACCATTATTTACATTTACTTGTATCTGGTACATGGTTTATACGCCGATGCCTCCGTTAATTTTTATTACACGGTGATGAGCATTGTTGGTTGGATAATGTGGTCTAAAAAAAAGAATCACCAAACCGTTTTGCACATTTCTTATAATTCAAAAAAAGAACAATGGATTAGTGTAGCGTTCTTTGCGGTTTGCTGGGTAGTATTGTTTTTAGTATTGCATCATTTTACCGATAGTACAGTACCGCAAGCCGATGCCTTTACCTCTGCTGCAGCTTTTACCGGTATGTATTTAATGAATAAAAAGAAAGTAGAAAACTGGTGGTGGTGGATTATTACCAATGTTGCCTCCATTCCCTTGAATTTTTATAAAGGATTGGTGTTTACCAGTTTTCAATACCTTGTTTTATTAATTTTGGCCATCATGGGTTTAACGAGTTGGATAGCCAAAGCAAAACAAACCCGTTTATAATAATATGTTGCCTTATTGCTCTTTTATTGATTCCGGTGATGAAAATGCCAATGGTTATGCTTTGCACAAATACTATCATGATCATTTGTATGGATTTCCGATTGATAGTGATGATGAATTATTTTGCCGGTTGGTTTTAGAAATTAATCAGGCGGGTTTAAGCTGGACGACCATTTTAAAGAAAGAGGTAGCGTTTAGAGCAGCCTACCATCAATTTAATATTGCAAAAGTGGCTGCTTATGGGCAAAAAGATAAAGAACGCTTGTTACAAAATGCCGGTATAATCAGAAATCGCTTAAAAATTGAGGCTGCCATTTACAATGCACAGGTCATATTGACGCTTCAGGAAGCTTTTGGATCTTTTAAACAATGGATAGAACATCATCACTCAAAAACAAAACAGGAGTGGGTGTTGTTGTTTAAAAATACATTTCGGTTTACCGGCGGTGAAATTGTGAATGAGTTTTTAATGAGTACGGGCTATTTACCAGGCGCACACGATGCAGATTGTATTATTTATAAAAAATTAATGAAAAGCAAACCGGCTTGGAGCAGAAAAACATAAAAAAAATAGTAGTGATAGGCCCGGAAAGCACCGGAAAAACAACACTATGCCAAAATTTGGCACATCATTTTAATACCCTTTGGGTTCCCGAATTTGCACGGGAATATTTAGAGGTGCATGGAAAGGAATATACCTTGGATGATTTGGAAAAAATTGCAGCCGGACAATTAGCACTGGAAGATGAAATTACCTTGAAACTTCAAACACAGTTACCGAAAGCATCTTGCCTATTGATAGATACCGACATGTATGTCATGAAAGTGTGGAGCGAATATGTTTTTGGGCAATGCAGCCCGTTTATTTTAGAAGCCATAGCGGAACGCAGCTACGATTTGTACTTATTGTGCGATGTAGATGTGCCCTGGGTGAAAGATGATTTGAGGGAATATCCCGATGAGGAACCGAGGATAGAATTATTTGCTATTTATAAAGATATTTTAATACATCAACAAACCCCCTGGCAAATTATTTCGGGTAGTTATGCAGAGCGCAACGAAAAAGCCATTCAGGCAGTGAGATCAATATTATGAATTTGTGGTATGTATAAACGGAATGTCATTGCTGTTACTGTATAATTTTTTGAATATCCGCATCATCTTCAATATTCCGCATTTGCTGTACAATTTGCGGATAACGCCAGGCCACCCTGGTACTCATGGGCACTACCGTAAATTTTTTTGGATTGGGCAGACAGGCAATAATCATGGCGGCTTCGGTTCGGGTTAAATTTTTGGCAGGTTTATGAAAATATTGTTGTGCGGCAGCTTCAATACCAAAAATACCGGGCCCCATTTCAATGGTATTTAAATACACATCTAAAATGCGTTGTTTACCCCAAATTTTTTCAATTAAAAAAGTAAAATAAAACTCTAACCCTTTGCGCAGGTATTTAGAAAAGCCACTGCCCTGCCATAAAAAAACGTTTTTTGCCGTTTGTTGCGAAATGGTACTGGCAGCGCCACCGAGCGGTATGCGGGTTTTCTTTTTCTTTTTTGGGTGCAGGCTTTTTTGAATGGCATCCCAGTCAAAGCCATTGTGGTCGGCAAACGACTGATCTTCGCTGGCAATTGCCGCCAGCTTTGCATTGTAAGAAATATTGTTCCAGGAAATATAATCTCTTTTCAATCCATAACTAAACACATTGCCCAACTGCGTAAGGGTAATGGGGGGCATGATCCATTTGCACGCAATTACATACAGCAGGGAAGAAAGAAATAAAAACAATACTACCCTTGTGGTCCATTTCCAACATTGGGATATCAACTTGTTTACCGCCATGCTGGCAAGATACTATTTTGCCGGTGGCAGATGAATATATTCCAGCGTAAATTTTTTTCCGATTTTGTAACCCGGGGGATGTTTGTTTTTAAAAGGTTTAATGTATTGTGTGGCAAAATTAATGGCTAATGCTGAAGCAAACTGCGCCAGATAAATGGTAGGGACAGGAATGTTGAATTGGTTAACAACAGCAATGCCGCCAATAATAAATCCGGCTTTAAAAACAAGGTTGCCAATATCGGCCCCTGTCATTCTTTTGGCGGGAATTATGGCAATATCTTTTACTGCTATGGTAATAAAACCCATAAAAATACTATCTATGGTACTGCCAAACATGGTTGGTTTTAAACCCATGTAACCAAGGTGGATAATGATGCTGTCATCCCTGCAAAAAAACACAAAGCCCGAGTAGGTATTTTGGTTTTTGGTATAAACGGTGATGGGCTTGTCGTTGTAAAACCGATCAATGGTGTAGCCGTTTTTTTTCAATAATACAAAATCGTTTTGGCTAAACGATGGTAGGGTATTGATGCAAAAAATGAAGAGTAAAATATATTTCATCGAAGTAAATTAAGTTGCAAATTTTTATGATACAACTAAATTTTGGTTAAAAGCGATTGCTAAATTCCAAAGTACCCCAAATTAATGCCAGACCAAAGCCTATTAAAATTAAACCGGATATTTTATTGATGAGATGAATATTGTGTGGGGTTAATTTTTGGCGAAGTTTTCCTGCTAATAATACTTTGGCTATATCTGTACTTAGTACAAACAATAAGCAGGTACTAAACATAATGATACGGTAACCGCGGGAAAGGTCAACTACCGAAGTGGCTATCACCAACCAAAAACCAATTACGCCGGGATTCAGGGTATTCATAAAATATCCTGAGAAAAAAGTTTTAACATAGTCGCGTTTACTCATGGCAATCATCTGGCTGCCATCTTCATTTATTTTTACTTTTTTGAAGAAAAGAACAAAAATGCCAATGGCAATTAAAAGCATGCTGCCACCAATGCCAATTTCTTTTTTAAAATCGAGCAGGTACCGAAACAATTCTGTAAACAACTGGCTAATCAGCACAAGGGTAATATCGCTGGCACTTACGCCGGCAACGAAAGTAAAACCGCCTTTATGACCATTGTTAATGCTTTGTTTAATGATGGAAAAAATAACCGGGCCAACCGATATAGCCAGCATAATTCCCAAAACCAGTCCTTTTAAAAACGGTGCAATCATATCATAAAACTGGCTACTAAGATAATTCTTATTTACTGTGGGCCATTTGCTGTTGCATATATTCCTGCCATTCTTTTAACATATTGCCCTTTAAAACCCTTGGAAATTTGTGTTGTCCGCCCATTTTGCCTTTTTGTTGCATAAAATCAAGAAACTGTTGTTCACTTAACACATCCACAAAAACTTCTTTTAAAGCACTTCTTCGCTCAACAGCATAATCATCGTTTAATGTTTTCAGGTTCTCATCTATACAGCGTTTCAATTCATTTGCATCTACAGGTTCGTTACACGCTATGTACCAATGGTGCGCAAAAAAACTTTGGTAAGGAATGCCGGCTACGGTAAATTCAGGAATGCAAATATTTAATTGTTCGCCTGCCAGTTGAATGGCTTTATTCATATTATCTACACTCAGGTGTTCGCCAACTAAGCTTAAAAAATGTTTGGTGCGGCCGGTAATAATAATTTCGCAGCGTTTTTTATCAACAAATTTCACGGTATCACCAATCAGGTAACGCCATGTGCCGGCACTGGTGCTAATGAGCAGCGCATATTCTTTCCCTTCCTCTACTTCATGAATCATGAGGGTTTCCGGGTTTTGAATCATGTCGCCATTACTATCAAAATTTTGTTCGTTAAAAGGCACAAACTCCAGAAAAATATGTTCATTGGTAACCAAACGCATGCCTTTAGCATATTGCCGATCCTGATATGCAATAAATCCCTCACTGGCCAAATAAGTTTCAATGTAAGTAATGGGTTTGCCCAACAATTTTTCGAAGCCTTTTTTGTAAGGTTCAAAACTTACACCGCCATGTACAAAAAATGCAAGATTGGGCCACATTTCATGAATGTTGTTGAGTTGATATTTTTTAATAATCATCTCAATGCACATTTGTATCCATGCAGGTACGCCTACAATAAAACCAATATCCCATTCCGGGGCTTTTTCTACTATTTCTTCTAATTTTTTATTCCAGTCGCGTTCTTTTGCAATTTTTTTACCCGGTTTATAAAAAGGTTGAAACCAAAGGGGTAACTTTTTTGTGGTAATTCCACTTAAATCGCCGGCATAATAACCCAGGTTTTTTTGCAGATCGGTACTGCCACCTAAGGTTAACCAGCCTTTTCCAATAGAACTAAAAGGAATGTTTTCGTAATTACGCAGGGTAAGTAATTGTTTAACCATCACCATTTTATTTCCCGCTAACAAATCGTTGGTAATGGGAATGTATTTGCTGGCAGCTTCTGATGTGCCGGAAGAAAGGGCATAATATTTTATTTTTCCGGGCCAGCAAACATCGGGTATGCCATCTAAAGTTTTGTGCCACCAATCGCGGTAAATGCTGCTATAATTAAAGGTGGGTACCTGTTGTCGGAATTTTTTGGCAGGGTTTTTACAAAGCAATATTTCATCGAACCGGTAAAACTGGCCAAACTCGGTAAAACGAGCCCTTCGTAATAATTTTTTTAAAACGCGAATTTGTTGGCGCTCCGGACTATTGCTGGGAAGGCGCAAAGCTTTTGCAACAGATTTAGGCAAGTGTATATCAATGATAGCCATTAATGGGGATATAATTTATTGATTCATAAATACATATATACAACCCATTCCAATTGGGTTCGTATGCTGTAAGTTAAGTATTTTTGAACAGTGCATTCAGGTGCTGAAACATAAAGATAATATCATTTGGCCATTCATATTGCTGGGCATAGACTTCATCTGTTTTTTGTATCAGGGTTAATGGCAAAGTTAGGGATTGACTGTTATTTCTGCCAAGTGTATTTATTACACCGGGTTTAAGCAGCGGCAGGCTGTTTGGTGTAGAGGCATATCCAATCCAGGTTTTTTTACCGATGAATACCAGCCATGCATTATGCAGTAAACTCAGACCCTGAGCACCTTTTAGTAAAATTAATATGCTGATACAAAAACAAGAAAAGGCAAACATAATATCCATACCTCGCTTCATTCTTTTTTGAGCGGGGAGGGCAATGTTATATTTTTTTTCAGATAAAAAAACAGCGCCTTTTTCTTTCCTGGTATCGCTGCCAATCATGGCATTGGCGCTTTTGTTGAAAAAGCGAAAGTAAAACCGCCCCGGCATGCTTTGCATCTGTTGCAGAATTAATTGAATGGGCAACCCATGACCCCAGCCAAAAATGAGGGTAGCTGCAGGCAGATATGCCCAGTCAGCTGCATCAGAACTTGCTATTTCCTGTGGTGTAAAAATTGCCAAAACGGAAGGGTGATGGGTAGATGAATTTAAAAATTGCTGTAAAGCGGGTTTTGTATCCGGCGAACAGAGGGCAATAGCCGAATTGCTTATTGAACCGGTCACCGAAATCCATTTGAGTTCTTGCAACAGCCTTCGGAACAAAAGAATAAATAATAAACCAATAAAACCTGACAGCACCACTACGCCTCTTGAAAAACGAATCTGCTCGGGCAATAAGGCATACAATGCTAAAAGTATCAGTATTGCCAATACCCCCGAACTTAAAGTTTGTGCAGGTTTATAAACGCCATCATACAACCCACCCATCCATAAAATACCTGCAAAAACAAATGCATACAATATTACAGCATAAGGCACAAAAAATGTGTGAAAGGGGATACCGTTATGAAAGGCATTTTTCCAAAAATAGAGGGCAGTAATATTGGCTGCTATCAACAATATAATATCAAAAAATACTATAGTATATTGGCGCAATTGTTTTACAATGATTGAGAAAATAGCGCTGCCAATAATTGCTATTTGCAGCAATACTGCCATCAATACCGCACGACTACCCCTATAATGCTTTTTTACAAATACTTGCATGGCTCCATAAAATTGCTGCACATGCTGCAGATAATCAGTTGGTTTGCTTTCGCCTTTAAAATGCAGAATGGTAACTTTTCCAAAATAATAATTATGAAATCCTACCTGTTCAATTCTATAACTTAAATCAATATCTTCCCCATACATAAAAAATTGTTCATCAAAACCACCGGTTGTGTCTAATACTTTTTTTGGAATGAACATGCAGGCACCCGATAAAACCGGTACGCGATGCAGTTCATTTTCCGGAAGATGGCCAAGTGCATAATAGTTAAAAAAGGACGATTTTGGGAAAATGGCTGCCAGACCACACAACTTAAACAGGGCATAGAGGGGCGATGGAAATGAACGTTTGCTTTCGGGTAAAAAATAACCGGCGCCATCAATCATTTTTACGCCTACAGCCCCGCAATTCGTTTGGCGTGATACAAAAGTCAATATTTCTTTAAAAAAATTTTCCGGCAACAAAGTATCAGGATTCAAAAAAAGGATAAATTCTCCGGAAGCTGCTGCCAGGCCTTTGTTATTGGCCTTGGCAAATCCTTCATTTTCGGTATTCGCCATCCAGTGTACATGCGGAATCTGTGGTTGTAGATCGGCAACCGTATCATCGGTTGAAGCATTGTCCACCACAATAATTTCTCCTTCAATACCCTGCAAAGCATTGTGAACAGAAAGCAGGCATTGTGCTAAAAAATAACGAACATTATAACTAACTATAATAACAGAGATGGTCATATATCAGCTAAACAGGATACACCCGTTATGTAAAAATAGGGTTTCGGGGCGTCCCCACCTGAATATGCCACAAAAATGAATGCAGGGAAGGTTATCTTTGTTGCATGTTAAAAGAAACACTTCTTCAAGCAGCACAGGCAGGTGCACGAGTTATGAAAATGTATTTTGAGCAACATTTTTCCGTTGCCTTTAAAAGTGAAGGGATGAATAATCTGGTAACGGAAGTAGATACCAAGAGTGAAGTGGCCATTATTGATGTTATTAAAAATGCGCATCCCATGCATGCTATTTTAAGTGAAGAAGCGGGCGCTTTGGTGCAAGACTCAAACTATAAATGGATAATTGACCCCATTGATGGCACTATTAATTATGCCAACGGCATACCTATTTGCTGTATAAGTATTGCCATTGAAAAAGAAGGTGAGATGATTTTAGGTGCTGTGCTGAACCCCTTTATGAATGAATTATTTGTTGCAGAAAAAGGAGAAGGTGCCACCTTAAACGGCAAAAAAATTCAAGTAAGTACTAAAGCAGCATTGTTAAACAGTTGTCTGGTTACCGGCTTTCCGTATAGTTATATAGACACCCCCAATGGTCCTATTCAGGTTTTTGAAAAATTAATACGCAAGGGGGTTCCCGTTAGAAGACTGGGTAGTGCCGCTATTGATTTGTGTTGGGTGGCTGCGGGTCGGTTTGATGGGTTTTATGAACACAAACTCAATGCATGGGATAGTGCAGCAGGATTTTTAATGGTGGAAGAAGCTGGCGGTAAGGTTACTGACTTTGCTGGCAACCCCTACAGTCCATACCAGCCCCATATTATAGCTACCAATGGTGTTATACACGAGGCATTGCAACAAGTAGTAAACGGTGGCACTTTATAAAAATGAATAAAAAATTATATGGAAAACAGAACTGAAATTTCGGAGTTAGGAGAATTTGGCCTGATAGAACATTTAACCAAAAATTTTGAGATTCAAAATGCATCTACCATTGTGGGTGTTGGAGATGATGCTGCCGTGATTGATCATTTCGGAAAACAAACGGTTATTACAACCGATTTGTTATTAGATGGCGTACATTTTGATTTAATGTATACCCCATTAAAACATTTGGGGTATAAAAGTATTGTAGTAAACCTGAGTGATATTTATGCCATGAATGCACAGCCTACACAGGTTACCGTAAGTATTGGAATCAGCAATCGTTTTAGTGTGGAAGCATTGAACGAATTGTATGAAGGCATTTATGCAGCCTGCGAAAAATATGGGGTTGATTTAGTAGGCGGCGACACTTCTACTTCTAAAAAAGGAATGGTAATATCTGTTACCGCCATAGGTGAAGTTGCGCCTGATAAATTTGTAAAAAGAAGTACCGCTCAAAAAGGCGATTTAATTTGTGTGAGTGGCGATTTAGGTGGCGCTTTCTTAGGCCTTACCCTCATGGAAAGAGAAAAGCGGATTTTTTTAGAAAACCCTAATATTCAGCCCAATTTAGAAGGCGAAGATTATATCGTGGGGCGTTTATTAAAGCCTGATGCTCGCCGAGATATCATCACTTTCTTTGAAAAAAATAATATAACACCCACTTCCATGATGGATGTTAGCGATGGGTTGAGTAGCGAGATTTTGCATTTATGCAAACAAAGCAATCTCGGCTGCAGGTTGTATGAAGATAAATTACCGATCAATGAACTTTCCCGTGCAGCTGCCTTTAAATTTGGTTTAGACCCAACGGTTTGTGCACTGAATGGTGGAGAAGATTATGAACTGGTATTTACGCTGAAGCAAGAAGATTACGAAGCCATTACCATTAATGAAGAAATTGCTGTAGTGGGTTATATGACCGGACCCGAAGAGGGAAAGAAAATGATTAGCCGCGGAGGAAATTTATTTGATATTACAGCACAGGGATGGAATGCTTTTCATGGGTAAGCAAGGCTACATAAAAAAAGAGATACCGCTCAAGCGCAAAATACCATTGTATGGTCTGCTGTTGATTGTATTACTACAAGGCTGTTCCGTTAGTAAGTATGTTCCCCAACAAAAAATACCTCCGCAACGTTTACAAAAAGATGTGGCTATTTTAAAAAAAACGTTGCAACAAAACCATCCGGGATTATATTGGTATGCCGATAAAACTAATATTGATGCAGCTTTTACAGCATTGCAACAATCGGTAATCGATTCATTAACCGAGCTGGCTTTTCATAACAAAGTGGCACAAATGGTAGCTACCATTGAATGTGGCCATACGGCAGTAAGATTTTCTAAACTATATATTCATTATTTGATGAACAACCGGTTCCCGATGTTTCCACTCTATTTGTATAATTGGAAAAATCATTTGTATGTATTTAAAAATATGCATGCAAAAGATACAATGCTCATTAAAGGCATGGAGGTATTGACCATCAATCAATTTTCGGCTGCACAAATTATCGACTCCCTTTATCAGTTCATCAGTGCCGATGCCAATAATCCATATTTTAAAGCACAGGTAATCAGCAACAATTTTCCAGCTTGGTATCGGTTGGTATTTGGTTTAGATAGTACCTATCAATTACAATATATTGATACCTCCGGAGCAAAAAAAACGGTATGCCTCAAAAATTATGTTCCTGAAAAAGATACAAGTGCGCTTCATGCTACTACCATAAGAAGCAATAAGGCCTATCCGTTACCTGCTAAAAAAATATCTGCATTGCAATTAAAACGTTCTTTGCAAATAGATACCCTGCATCGCTTTGCTTATATGTATGTAAGCAGTTTTAGCGGTGGCAGGTTAAGGAGGTTTTTCCGCAAATCTTTTCGCACCATAAAACAACAAAAAATTACTCATTTAATAGTTGATGTAAGGGGTAATGGAGGTGGTAATGTTAATAAATCGGTTTTGCTTACCAAATATTTAATTCGGCAGCCTTTTAAAGTGGCCGACACAGCAGTATCCTTGCACAAAACCATGTGGGATAAGCGTTACATTCTTCCTTGGTGGTTGTATTGGTTTCCCATGCAATGGGGTTCAGTAAAAGGGGCAGATAGGTTGTTTCATGCAAAAAGGATTGAAACCCATATTTATCGTCCTAAATTAAAAAAACATTTTAACGGTCATATCTTTTTGTTGCAAGATGGCTACACATTTTCTGCAGCCGCTATGTTTACCGGCAGTTTAAAGGGGCAGCCGAATGTACAAATTGCTGGAACACCTTCGGGAGGTGCGTATTATGGCAACAATGCACTGTTTTTACCTCATCTCAAATTACCCAATTCTAAACTACGCATTACATTGCCCATGTATCGGGTAGTATTAGATAGTGCAAGGCCTAAAAATGGCAAGGGCGTTTTGCCCGATATGTGGGTGCAGCCGCAGCAACGTAACCATTTAACCCTACCGCCCAATGCTTTACAACAGGTAATATTCAAAATAGTACAAAACAAGTAAACAAGTCTAACATTTCTTTTAGCACCCTCATGCTTTTTTGCAGAAATTTCATCTGATTTTTAGCTTTTTGTTTATTCAGAACATGCAAAACTCATAATTTTTTATTATATTGTGAACATGCCCAAAAACCCTACGTTACGATAACATTTTATCACTGTCTTGTGTTAACATTTGTTGAATTGTATTAAATGTTGCAAGCATGTTTTTGAATAAAGAAATTTTAATAAAGAAAAGGCTGGAATTAAGAATAGAGCGTGTTTTGATGTATTTACAGGAACCACGGCGATAGGTTGTGCAATAGTATTATGGGTATGCATTGGTTGGAATTATAGCTGCCGGATTAATTCCTATTTTATTGCCATTAATGGTGGCCGATTTATCGCATCAGGTAAGTTGGGTGGGAATTGTTTTGAGTGCTAATAATTTGGGGTTATTGTGTTCATTTATTTGGGGCCGACTGGCAGATAAGTATCAAATGCACCGATTGCTGTTTTTTTCGGGAATAGCGGTGTTAATGCTGGTAGGTTTTTGTATTACTTATTTTAATGCATTATGGATATGGATGCTGTTGGCATTTTTGGCAGGCGCCTCTGTTGATGCCACCACTACAGTTGCTACTCTTTTTGTGGTTGAGTTTAATCCACAGAAAGAATGGGAGCCTCGTATTGTCTGGTTGCAAACATTTTATGGGATAGGTCAGGTAACCGGCCTGTTAATGGCCAGTGCGTTTGTAGTGAATATACAGGTTGGGTTTATTGCTGCTGCCATCATATTAATACCGGCATTGCTGATTGTTAGAAAAAGTATTCCAAAACAACAAATGCCGCATATTGCATTAACTGGATTGAAAGAGAAATTACTGAAAATAACGGATATACATTTTCTCGGATTTTTTGCCAGAATAGAAATGTATAGCAACACGTTGCATTTTTCTTTTATAAAAATTTACGAAACGGTGGGCTCAATAAAAAGCAAAACAACCACTCCCTTTGGTTGCTTTATGGTTTCCTGGTTTTTATTGTGTTTCGGTATTTCTTCCTTCTTTGCTTATTTGCCGGTAACCTTAAAAAATGCGTATGCGGTATCTTCTTCATTAACCTCTTTTATTTATGGCTTGTTTTCTGCAGCCGCCATTATTTTATATACTTATGGCGGAAAGCTTTCTGCAAAATGGGGCAGCAATAAAGTTTACAGGGCAGCTTTGTTATTGCGTTTTGCAGGTTTTATGATGTTGTTTGGCACTTTTTTCCTTCCTTTTGGAAAAGAATGTGTGGCAATTCCCGGGTTTATTTTATTGGTAATTACCTGGCCATTAATCAGTATTTCGGGTACTGATTTGGTAGTAAAACTTTCTCCCTATAATAAAGACGCTACCATGGGCTTATTCAATGCAATTTTGGCCATTGCTTTTGTTTTGGGAAGCTTTGTAAGTGCGCCTTTGCAACACTATTTGGGATATGCATCACTTTCAGGTATTGGCATACTTAGTCTTGGTATTTCTTATTTAGTGGTAATAAAGGAAAATGTTACGCAGCAAAGCGAATGAATGTAATATAATAAATTAGCGGAAAGAACCCGAACACATTTTCCCGGTTGCATTATTTTGTAATAATTGTATTTTGTTTTTCTAAAAAAATTTTCCAGGAAATGGCCATTCTAATATCGGCATAACTAATGTCAGCAACAACATTCTGCTTTATGAATGTTATGCCTTTTGCTATAGTATCATTTGTTAACAGAGGCAATATGGAATTGAGTTTTTTTTCGGGAAGAAAATCTGTAACCTTTAATTTTCCTTCTGCAACATAGTGCGATAAATGATTTTGGATGGTTTGTACCGTTAATTGCCGCTCTTCAGCAATGAAGGCTATACTTTTGCCGGATTGGTATAGTTGGAAACTGATGAGTTTTGTGTCAGGCTTTACTACTTTGTCTGATTTTTCTTTTCTTTCTTTTTTCACTTTTATTTGATCCATCAACGAAGGCAAATCATGTTCATTGCAATAGCGTTGAATAATATCTAAAAAAATCATGCCATACTGAGCGGTTTTAACGGTACCAAACCCGCTTATTTTTTTTAAATCGTTCAATGTTTGTGGAAGGTATTGCGCCATTTCATATAAACTATTACTGCCTGCAACCATATAAATGGGCAGATTTTTGCTTTCGCAAAGGCTATCGCGTTGTGCTTTTAATAATTTAAACAATGCTGCATTCGGAACCGGTTTATTGGTGGTTTGTATTGCGGTTGCATATGCATTTACGGAAAAGAAGGGCATTGTATACGCTTTTTTCTTCTGCAAAAAAACATCCACATAAAAACCATTGTTGCATAATTGCAATTGGTATTGTTGTTTTGCTAATTGTGTATACAATTCCTTGATTAAATCATTGAAATGTAAAGCCTGCAATTTACTGTCTGTACTTACTGGTGAGATTTTTAAAAATTCTAACAGGGTTTGTATTTCTTTATCAAAATAAAGAGCGGCCTGCTGTATTCTTAGTTGTAAGGCTGGTATTGCCTCCGGCAGTTCATCTTCCTGAAACAATTGAATTAATTGCGGATGAAATTTTTTTCCTACTTCAATTAGTGCATCAATTTTTTCTGAAATTTTTTGTACAAAGTCTATTGCAGTATCATTAAAGGCAGTTTGTTGTTCTGTAATAAGTGTTTTTAAAGCAGCACACAGGTTAGTAACAGTTTCAAAATTAAATAATGCAATAATTGTTTTTTGTTGAAATAACTTTTTTGATTGCTGTAAAGTGTAAGGCAAAGCTTCTGTTTTGCAACCTGCTGCAAAATTTACAATGCGTTGATCGGTATGTAAACTCTGTGCTGAAATCTTGCTATGAAGTACTACTCCCTGCAAACTGGTACATCGGCTTAGTGCTACATATACCTGTCCGGGTGCGAAAGCAGCGCCGGCATCAATAATGGCTTTTTCAAAAGTAAGGCCCTGACTTTTATGAATAGTGATGGCCCAGGCCAAACGCAGCGGATACTGTGTAAATGCGCCCACTACCTCTTCTTCAATTTGTTGTTTTTGTGCATTGTGTGCATATCGAACATGTTCCCAACGGTATTTTTTCACTTCAATTAAATCGGGTTCGTTGGCACAACGAACAAATATTTTATCTTCTTCCATTTTATCAATTATCCCAATTTTACCGTTGAAATAACGTTTGGCTTTATCCGCATCGTTTTTAATAAACATTACCTGTGCCCCTACCTTTAATTGCAATGCAACATCGGCAGGATAATTTTTTTCCGGAAAATCCTGTTCAATGCTGGCATGAAAGGTATGTAAGGGTTTGGTTAGCTTTTTTAATTGTTGCGCATTAATATGGTCTGCTTTTTCGTTGTGGGTGGTTAACATGATGTACCCGTCTGCATCTGCACTCTGAAAATCGGGCCGATAATGTTGGTGCAACAAGGTATAACCGTTATCGCTTAAGCAATTGTTGCGAATTTGATTCAATATTTCAATAAAATCAGCATCTTTTTGCCGGTATATTTTATCTAATTCAATATAAGCTGGTGGTGCTGCCTGTATAACCCGGCTGCTGAAAAAATAAGGGCTATCATAGTATTCCGATAAAATTTGCCACTCTTCCTGTTTGGCAACAGGCGGCAGTTGATACATATCACCAATCAACAAAACCTGAACACCGCCAAAAGGCTCGAAATGACGTTTTCTAAAATGGCGCAACACAGTATCTATAGCATCCAGCACATCAGCCCGAACCATACTAATTTCATCAATAATCAGTAGTTCCAGCTCATTAAAAATTCTTCTTCTTTCTGTATTTATTTTTATTCGGCCCAATAAATAATGCCGGTCCATCAATTCGGGCGATGCGTTTTTGACATTTGATTGAAAATAATTTTTTGTATTGGTTTCCGGGATAAATGGACTGAATGGCAATTGAAAAAAAGAATGGATAGTAACGCCGCCGGCATTGATTGCAGCAACACCCGTGGGTGCAACAATGGCTAATTGTTTAAGCGATTGTTCTTTTATATATTTTAAAAATGTGGTTTTACCAGTACCTGCTTTTCCGGTTAAAAAAACAGAACGTTGGGTATATTGAATAAAATCACTTGCTAATTGAAAGGCTTTGTTGGAAGTATCTGTTACCATGAGGGATTAAAGATAATTGGATACAATTTGTTTTCAAAAACAGATGGTTGCAAAACCTTTTCCGGCATTTTTATAAATGAGCGGATAAAGGGATGGATTATTTTTCTTTTCGTTTCAAATGAATGATTGTTTCAAGTGTATTTACAGAAAATTTGTAATTTTTAAAAAACCTACCCGGCACTATTGCAGCAAGCCTTTATTCGGGTAACATTTTTTAAAAAAAACTGCAATTTAATGTACAGTTAAACAAGGGTTAACGTTTAAAATTACAAACAAATTAGCAGTTGCTTTTCTCTTACATCATTCCATTTATTGGTAACCAATTTTTGGCAACCAAATATCTGCTGTAATCATACAATTGCTGAATTCTGTTATTTTTCCAGCTCAAGCTTTATAAAAAATAATACCACATAATACTACAGCGTAACAATCAATCTCAATTATCCTCCTTTGCAATCCGCTTTAGTTTAATTGCATAAAAATCTGAATTATGTTATACTAACCATGGCAAACCATTAGCATAAAGTAAACAAAACAATAGTTGTAAGGATTTGCTGAACATATACTCTGTTGTTTAACCGGGTAAGTACAGGGAAGGTATATTCTATCGCCCTTCCCTGCTTGTATTGCATACCCGATGTTTGCATTAAGCCTTAACCCCCTGCTTTTCCCCTAACATTAATATTTCGTTTACCTGCACTTCGGTAATGTATTTTTTATTACCCGCTTTGTCGTTATAAGAACGGGAAACCAATTTGCCTTCCAATGCCACCTCACTCCCTTTTTGTAAATATTTCTCGGCAATTTCGGCCACCTTACCCCAGGCAACAATATTGTGCCATTGCGTTTCAGCAATTTTTTCGCCTTTTGCATTGCGATAGGTTTCGCTGGTGGCTACACTAAAACGAGCCATTTTTTTGCCCCCATCTAAATTTTTAATTTCTGGAGCATTACCTAAGTTTCCGATTAACTGAACTTTGTTTTTTAAAGCGTACATAGTTTTACAATTTGTGCTGTATTGGTTTGAACAGCGATGATGAATTTTGTTTATTTCAATTAAAGCCGGCGACGTCATTCCCGCTTCAACAACACAAAATTGCAACGGTTCAAAAACAGGAGTCGGTTTTTAATTATTTCTAATCGTATATAAATGTGTTTAAACGTTTGCACACAGATAAATATTTACTATATTGTAGTTTAAAACCCTTTGCTGATGTCGTTATCCACTCCCATAAAAACCTGTTTGTGTTGTGGTAAGCCTGTGAAAGGCCGGGCCGACAAAAAATTTTGCGATGATGCCTGTCGTAATACTTACAACAACGAACTCAAAGCCAAAAGCCATTACAGCAGTTATGTGCGCAGCATTAATAACAGCCTGATTAAAAACAGGAAAATATTGGAAGAATTACTACCCCAAGCATTGGGTATGATAAAACTGCCGCAGGAAAAATTGGTACAAAAAGGATTTTCTTTCACATACCACACCCATACCTATACCAACAAAAAGGGCGATACCTATTTTTTCTGTTATGATTATGGCTATCTGCCATTAGAAAACAATTGGTATTTATTGGTAAAAAGAAAAGAGGCATAGTGGGGGCTACTCCTTTAATGGAGGTGGGTGGTTGTTGCCTCGATATAATAAAGAAAAGTGGACGCTACCTCTTTTTATACAATACACATTTGATCCGGTGTGCGGTTGGGCTAATTCCGAAGCATTGTTGGGTAAAGATACACTAAGCATACTTGTGTTCAGAAAAGGCTATGTAAATGAAAAGGGGCTTTTTGTAATTGTACAAGGAGCAGGAAGCCTCTGGTAGTAGGCGCTTATAAAACTATGCTATGCTATTGTTAACCAAGCAAAATAGCATTAGTTATTTTTTATAGAACTATCTAATACAATTGGGGTGTGATTCAAAAAAATAATTTTTGGAATAAGCTACTATAATTTATATGTAGTAAAAATTAATTTGCGATTTTTTAATCTGCAGTTTAAAATTTTAATTCTTTTTTATTGTTAGAATACACTACTTTTGAAATGCTTTAGGGGTGCCGAAATACGGCTGAGATGATACCCTTTACCTGATCAGGATAATGCCTGCGTAGGGAAAAGTAAATACTTCTTTTTTTGCTGCTTTTTTGTATTTCCTAAAGTTTATTGGTTCTTTTTTATTTCACCATTATTAATGGTATATGACTATTCATTTAAATGAGGCTCAGATAGAATTATCTGAAGGCCAAACTATTACAGCGCTACTAGATAAACTTGCAATTACTTCATACAATGGAATTGCAGTGGCAGTTAACAATACTGTTATTCAAAAAAAAGACTGGGACGAGTATCAATTACAACCAAATGATAAGCTTGTTTTGATTCGGGCTTCGCAGGGAGGATAATTTAATTATTTAATACTTTTATTCAACACAATTATAAATATGAATAAGGATAAAGAAACGAAAGCTGAAAGCGATCTGATTATAACAACTCCAATAAGTGGTTCAAAAAAAATTTATGTACCGGGTAAGTTGTTTAATATTCAAGTAGCTATGCGGGAAATTCAATTGGGCGATACAATTCATTCCTCATTGGGAAAGGAAGAAGTATTGTCTAATGCACCTGTAACAGTTTATGATACCAGCGGCCCTTATACCGATTCTGCAATAGAAATTGATATAAGAAAGGGATTACCCCGTATAAGAG
The DNA here is from genome assembly GCF_019249625.1 of Hydrotalea lipotrueae. Lineage (NCBI taxonomy): Bacteria > Pseudomonadati > Bacteroidota > Chitinophagia > Chitinophagales > Chitinophagaceae > Hydrotalea > Hydrotalea lipotrueae. The sequence continues at coordinate 27,597 of NZ_JAESDL010000013.1, forward strand.
AATCATGGATCACTGAACGCGGTGATGTAGAGTTATTAAACGATTTCTCATCGGAATATAGTAGACAGCGATTAAATAATCCGGATCTGAAAAGTCTGCAATTTCAACATATTCGAAAACCATATAAAGCAAAGGCATGCAGGAATGTAACCCAATTACATTATGCACGAAAAGGTATTATTACTCCAGAAATGGAATACATAGCAATTCGTGAAAACCAGCAAATAGAGGAAAGGCAAAATAATCCATTGCTTGATCAACAACATGCAGGTAATAGTTTTGGTGCAGGAATGCCAATAAAAAAAATAACGCCTGAATTTGTTAGAGATGAGGTGGCAGCTGGCAGAGCTATTATACCTGCCAATATTAACCATCCTGAAAGTGAACCGATGATAATAGGCCGTAATTTTTTAGTTAAAATAAATACCAATATTGGTAATTCTGCTGTTACTTCTTCTATTGAAGAGGAGGTAGATAAAGCAGTATGGAGTTGCCGCTGGGGAGGCGATACTTTAATGGATTTATCAACCGGAAAGAATATTCATGAAACCAGAGAATGGATCATAAGAAACAGTCCGGTACCTGTAGGAACAGTACCAATTTATCAGGCATTAGAGAAAGTAAATGGTAAAGCAGAAGATTTAACCTGGGAAATTTTTAAAGATACATTGATTGAACAGGCAGAACAAGGGGTAGATTATTTTACAATTCATGCCGGGGTATTACTGCGTTATATTCCACTCACATCCAAAAGGTTAACCGGAATTGTTTCAAGAGGTGGTAGTATTATGGCAAAATGGTGTTTAGCACACCATAAAGAAAGTTTTCTTTACACACATTTTGAAGAAATCTGTGCTATTATGAAAGCTTATGATGTAAGTTTTTCATTAGGAGATGGTTTGCGCCCCGGTTCTATTGCCGATGCAAATGATGCTGCACAATTTGCAGAATTAGAAACACTTGGCGAATTAACAAAAATTGCATGGAAACATGATGTACAAGTGATGATTGAAGGCCCCGGCCATGTACCAATGCACCTGATTAAAGAAAACATGGAAAAACAACTTAAAGAATGTAATGAAGCACCATTTTATACATTGGGCCCTTTAACAACTGATATTGCGCCGGGATATGATCATATTACTTCTGCAATTGGTGCTGCAATGATTGGATGGTATGGAACGGCCATGCTTTGCTATGTAACTCCAAAAGAACACCTTGGTTTACCAAACAAAAAAGATGTAAAAGATGGTGTAATTACATACAAAATTGCTGCACATGCGGCAGACCTGGCAAAGGGGCACCCCGGTGCACAATATCGTGACAATGCGTTAAGTAAAGCCAGATTTGAGTTTCGCTGGGAAGACCAATTTAATTTATCATTAGATCCCGATACTGCCCGTTCCTTTCATGATGAAACGCTGCCTGCTGATGGAGCTAAGATTGCACATTTCTGTTCTATGTGCGGTCCTCATTTCTGTTCCATGAAAATTACACAGGATATTAGAAATTTTAGCGAAGAACAGGAAAAGTTACAAATAAAAGGTATGGAAGAAAAATCAAAAGAATTTAAAGCAACAGGAGCAGAAATTTATAGATAAGCATGACAGCTACAAGACCTTATATACTAACAATTGCAGGATTTGATCCGAGTGGCGGAGCCGGCATTCTCTCTGATATAAAAACCATTGAAGCAAATGGTGGTTATGGATTGGGCGTTCTTTCTGCCAATACCTGGCAAAATGATATTGCTTTTGAAAAAGTTGAATGGGTTTCTTTAAAAGACATGCAAGCACAAATAAATATTTTAACAAGTAGGTTTAATTTTAAATATATTAAAATTGGCATAGTTCAAAATCTGGCTGCATTGTATGAGCTTCTGCTGTTTTTAAGAAAAAAAATTCCAGATGCTATTATTGTTTGGGACCCTATCATGAAAGCAAGTGCAGGATTTTTATTTCATAACTGTATTGAAAAAAAATTATTAGAAAACATTTTAAATTCAGTAAATGTTATAACGCCTAATCTTCCTGAAGCAGAAATTTTATTTGGCGCTCAATATCTCCAATTGTTTAATGAAATCAGTAAATCTTGTGCAGTTTATTTAAAGGGCGGTCATACAACCAATCAAGAAGCAGTTATAGATATGCTTTACTACAATAAAAACAGCTATCATTATAAACACGAACGATTACCTAAGGGAAGTAAACACGGCAGCGGTTGTGTTCTATCATCAGCACTCATAACTGCATTGGCAAATGGTTTGAAAATAGAACAAGCTGCCGAAACAGCTGCAAAATATACACATCATTTCCTTTCCAGTAGCAATTCACTTATCGGATATCACTATTTAAGCAAAATCAATATATGATTCAGCCCGTACAATTTATTGCCACTTCTGCCGAACAGGCTGCTGCTGCATGCAGTGGTGGTGTAAAATGGATACAACTTCGTTTAAAGCAGGTAGATTATGCTCATTACAAAACAATTGCCTTAGCTGTTCAAAAGGTATGTAAACAATATGAGGCTGTATTTATTATAGATGATAATGTGGAGCTGGCATTTGATATTAAAGCCGACGGTGTTCATATAGGCAAAGAAGATATGCCAATAACAGATGCTCGAAAATTATTAGGAAATGATTACATTATTGGTTGTACAGCAAACACACTGGGCGATATCATTAATTTAGCTGATAGTACTGCTAATTATATTGGATTAGGCCCTTTTCGATTTACCACTACAAAACAAAAACTCAGCCCAATACTTGGTATAGAAGGCTATAGAACTATTTTCAAAGAATTAAAAGCAAAGGGCATTAATGCGCCACCAGTAATTGGTATAGGAGGTATACAGGTTGAGGATATAGTTCCACTATTACAAACCGGATTGTATGGTATTGCGGTTGCAGGCGCTATTGCTAAAGAAAAGAATATGTTAAATGCAGCGCAAAGAATCATGCAGGAATGTCAGAAAATAATATCTGTAAATACATTTTGAACTATTAATATATAATTAAAATGAATGATTCATTAATAATAGCAGGAATGCCTTTTAATAGCAGGCTTTTAACGGGTACCGGAAAATTTGGAAATCATTTGCTCATGCAGGAGGCTTTATTGGCCTCGGGCTCCGAATTGGTAACGGTAGCGCTGAAAAGAATTGAAATTTTATCTGCCGACGAAGCAATTATACCCTATTTACAAAACAATCAGTTTCATTTAATTCCCAACACATCCGGTGTTCGAAATGCAAAAGAGGCTGTATTTGCTGCTCAGTTGGCACGTGAAGCGCTGGGAACAAACTGGCTTAAATTAGAAATTCATCCTGATCCAAAATATTTATTACCCGATCCCATAGAAACATTATTAGCAGCAGAAGAACTGGTGAAGTTGGGATTTATTGTTTTGCCTTATATACATGCCGATCCGGTATTGTGTAAGCGATTGGAAGACGTGGGCGTTGCTGCGGTAATGCCATTAGGTGCACCTATTGGCAGTAATAAAGGACTTTTAACCAAAGATTTTTTATCAATTATCATTGAACAAAGCAAAGTGCCTGTTATTGTTGATGCCGGAATTGGTTCGCCCAGTCATGCTGCAGCAGCCATGGAAATGGGGGCCGCAGCTGTACTAGTGAACACTGCAATTGCAGTAGCAGAAAATCCGGTAGCAATGGGCGCTGCATTTAAAAAAGCTGTAGAGGCTGGCAGAATGGCTTATTTGGCCGGACTGGCAGCAGAAAGCAGTATAGCAGAAGCAAGTAGTCCGTTTACACAATTTTTAGCTGCTTTATAAAAAATAAAATCATGTTTCAGGAACAATATAATTTACTAAACTGGGATGCATTAAAAGAAAGCATTTATAGTAAAACAGCTGTTGATGTTGAAGTTGCTTTACATAAATCTAAACGCAATTTAGAAGATTTTAAAGCATTGATTTCTCCCGCGGCACTCCCATATCTTCAACAGATGGCAGTACTAAGCCACAAATTAACGCAAAAACGTTTTGGTAAAACACTACAGTTATATATACCATTGTATTTATCAAATGAATGCCAAAATATTTGCACCTATTGTGGGTTTAGTTATAATAATAAGCTGGCAAGAAAAACGTTAACCCCAAATGAGTTGATGCAGGAAGCAATGTATTTAAAAGAACAGGGTTTTGAGCATATCTTGTTGGTTACCGGCGAAGCCAATAAAACAGTGGGAGTTCCTTATATTCAACAAGCAATTACTTTACTAAAACCGCATTTTGCCAATATTTCTATTGAAGTGCAACCTATGGATGAAAATGACTATGCCACTTTAATTGCAGCAGGCCTTCATACAGTACTTGTTTATCAGGAAACCTATCATAAAGCAGATTATCACCTACATCATACAAAAGGGAAAAAGTCAAATTTCGATTACAGGCTGGGAACACCCGATAGACTGGGTAAGGCCGGTATTCATAAAATTGGTTTAGGCGTATTAATTGGATTGGAAGACTGGCGAACAGATAATTTGTTTACTGCTATACATTTAAGCTATCTCGAAAAAACTTACTGGAAAACGAAATATAGTATTTCTTTTCCCCGATTAAGGCCAGCAGAAGGTTTAATAGAACCGAAAGTTGTAATGAGTGATAAAGAATTGGTACAGCTAATTTGTGCCTGGCGTATTTTTAATGAAGAGGTAGAGTTGTCTATATCAACCCGTGAAAATGAATATTTTAGAGATAATATCATTCAGCTTGGTATTACCAGTATTAGTGCAGGTTCTAAAACAAATCCAGGTGGGTATGTTACTTCAATAGAATCTTTAGAGCAATTTGAAATAGATGACAGCCGCACACCGGCAGAAATTGTAGCAATGATAAAAAGAAAAGGGTATCAACCGGTATGGAAAGACTGGGAGTCCTTTGTGTAGAAAATAATTTGTATGCTAACTACGCAAGAGCAAATACGTTATCAACGTCAATTAATTTTACCCGAAATTGGTGTGGATGGGCAATTAAAACTGAAGGCAGCTAAAGTGCTGATTATTGGTGCCGGAGGATTGGGGTGCCCCTTGGTTCAATATCTTGCTGCTGCAGGTATTGGATACATTACAATAATGGATGGCGATAAAGTAGAAGAAAGTAATTTGCAAAGGCAAATTTTATACACATCATCAGATGTTGGATTATTTAAAGCAACAGTTGCATCTCAAAAAGTAAAAGCAATTAACCCATTTGTGAATGTAACTCCCATCAATGAATTTATTACCCCAGAGAATGCGCTTTCTATTATTGAAGAATATGATATTGTGGTGGATGGTTCAGATAATTTTACTACCCGATATTTAGTGAATGATGCTTGTGTCATAAAAAATAAACCACTTGTTTTTGGTTCTATTTATAAATTTGAAGGCCAGGTATCGGTATTTAATTTTCACGATGGTCCTACCTACCGATGTATATTTCCGGAACCCCTGGAGGAGGATGATATGCCAAACTGTGCAGAAATTGGCGTGGTTGCAACCTTGCCTGGAATTATCGGAACTATCCAGGCAAATGAAGTAATAAAAATGATCACTGGGCAAAAAGAAATACTTTCCGGTAAGTTACTGGTAATAGATATAACTTCCATGCAATTTCAACTATATCACTTTAAAGCTAATCCCCTTAATAAAACCATTACTGCATTGCATTCTGAACTGAAGCACTGTATTAAAAAGAATTATTTTATTGATTTAAATACATTGCTGGAATTATTAGGGCATAAAGAATTGCAACTGATCGATGTTCGTGATACCGATGAACACAATAAAGAAAACTTAGGAGGATTAAATATTCCTATAAAAAAATTAAAAGATCATTATAGAGAATTAAACCCGGAAGTAATAACAGTACTGTATTGTGCAGTAGGCAACAGAAGTAAAATAGCAATGGAATTCTTGCTGGAAAAGGGTTTTAAAGAGGTATACAGCTTAGAAAAAGGTATTAGAGGATATAAAAAATAAAACATATATCTATCCTTTACAAAAAATTATAAAGCAACGGAAATAATCTTTTTTTTATCAAATATTTTTGCTAATCCTATCAACTGTTAATTAAAAAAATGAAAAAGCTATTGTTGTTATTTTCTTTTGTTAATTTTTTCTCTATAGGCTATTCACAAAGCAATGCTAGTGATAGCAGCGGCAGTAAGTGGCATCCTTCGGTAGGAATTAATTTAGAGCCAGTACCTGTTTATGATATATCAGGAGCAGACACAAGTTTTGTAAATAGCTTTTCTATAGCTCCTTATTTTTCTTATAGAAATGATAATGGTATTGGTATTATGTATTCGCCAAAATTTGTAATGGGAGGGGCAACTCCAGGCATTTATGTGCATGTAATAACTGCAGGAATTGAACAATATGGTAAAAAAGTATGGGATTATGTTTTAGATTATAGCCACTATTTTTTTACTGGCAATACAAGTATTCCTTATACGCCATTAAATAATGAGATATATTCCTCATTAACTTATAAGAAAAGCTGGATCCGTCCATTCATTCAGGCTGGTGTAGGATTTGGAAAAGATACAGAGAATGTATCGTCAACCTCAGCTTATGATGTTGGCGCCACAATTGGTATAAGTCATGCATTCAGTTGGGATAAAAATAATGCCAGCTATTTAATTAGCCCTTCAGTTACTTTAAATGCCGGTACTAATCAGTATTTTTCACTATTAAATATTACAAAATACATAGGTAGAAGTACAAAGTTTACGCAAATAGTAAAAAACAGTGTAGCAGCCGCAGCAGCCACACGCTCTGCCACTGCTAACAGAAGGGGTAGAAATACCGGCGGAAGTTCTCCCACTGGCGGTGGAACCACTACCACCACAACAACATCCTCTTTTATACCTGCTGAATCTTTTAACCTTAATAATATTGGCCTAGGTATTGAATCTGAAATTGATCTTGGCTCATTTGGTATTCGTCCTACTGCTAATGTTTATCTTCCGGTTAGTTCTTTTGTCGGTATTGGCGCAATTAGCTATTGGCAGTTGTCATTTGAGTATAATTTTTAATGAATATATTTTATGGTTTCTTTTCTTTTAATATTGATAAACAATTTTTTAATAAAATAAATTGTTTTACGGGGTTTGGCATAAGCCAAATACTTCCTATTGCAGCAACACCATCAAAACCGGCATTGAATAACAAATGAAGATTCGTTTCTGAAATTCCTCCCAAACCAATAATTTTTGGACAAACCTTTTTTTGCGTAGTTATTTTTAAACGGGTAGCCTGTATGTCCGAAATATTAATATTTCCTGTATATCCAGATTTAGAAATACTGTTAAAAACGGGGCTGATAAAAATATATTCAAATGGATGATTGTTGTTTTCTAATTCCTTCCATGAATGAAATGAAGCTGAGATTATTCTTGGGGCATTTGAAAAAACAGAAGCCATTTTTGCAGGGTTTTGCAATGTGGTTCCTGTGCAATGATATCCGATTGATGTAAAACTTTTTATTAGCTCCGGATGTGCATGAATAGAAATGCGGGGGTAAAAAGAGGGGTCTATCTTTTCAATAAATTTATGGTAATCTTCTATACTTGCATTCGGTTTTCTAATATGAAGCCTCTGTAAGTCTAATTGAAACATCTGATGAATCATTTCTGTTTCATTGGATGTATTTTCAGGAGGAGTAATAACAATTAAGTCCATTTTATTCGATTCATCTATTTAAAGGATAAATGTACAATGATCAAACAGAATGACTAAATTTGAATATGTATAAACCTGTTATTGGTAACATTAAAAAAATACAACTCAACTCCGGCTTATACCAACTACATAAGAACGGAACAGGAAAAAATGCCTTCGGAATGGACAATTCTTCCGAATTACTTAATGGCGGCTTCGGCCTTTATTCAACAATAAATTTAAAGAAAAATATCGGACCCATTAAGACAGATTATTTCAGAATTGGATTAGTCAGGAAAGGTAATGCCACTTTTGAAATTGGATTTGAAAAATATTTGGCTAACAGGAATTGTATAGTGTTTGGTATTCCTGAACAAATTTTTTCACTTAACAATATTAGTAAGGACTTTTTTGCCTACTATTTGCTTTTTAGTGAACTATTTATTGCCGATGCACTTTTTAAATTAAATAAGAATCAGCACTTCCCTTTTCTCACGTATTCAGGTTTTCAATGTTTTAAAGTAAGTAATGATTCGGCTAACGAAATTGAGGCCCTTATTTTCAAGATGAACGATGAAATTAAAAGAAATAAAACGGAATGCATTGAGGTTATTTGCTTATACATTCAACTCATTCTTATTCATGCAAACAGAAATTATAGAGCATTGTTGCTCACTCAACTCAATACATCTAATACCCTGCAAAACTTGTTCTACTCTTATTCAAAATTAGTAAGTCAGCACTTTCTTACAGTTAGGAAAGTAGCGGATTATGCCAAGAAGCTTCATGTTTCGCCCGATCACCTGAACAGGGCAGTAAAATGCAGTTCCAACAAAACAGCACATGAACTTATTGATGAAATGATTTTGATGGAAGCAAAATCGTATCTCCTTTATTCTAACATGACAGTTTCTGAAATTGCTTATAAACTTGAGTTTGCCGACCCTTCTCACTTCATTAGGTTCATTAAAAAAAATTGCAACATAACACCAGTTGAATTTCGTAAGAAGTCGTAACTGTACTATTCAAAGTCGGGTTTATACTAAGTCATTATCAACACTATTAGCAATTTTATACTGTTAATTCAATAGCCATCTGAGTTACTATTGTGTAACGGTAAGATAATTTTTTTGTATATTATTATTAAAAGCAGTTTCAATAGTATAATTATAATACTCTTGTATTTTTCACCTAATCTGAATGAATATGAAATCAAAATCTATTAACGAAGCAACAACACCCCGTCGCAAATTTTTAGGTAGGCTCGCGGCAGGTGCAGCCAGCATTGGAATTGCTAGCATGTCGCCATCCATTCGGCTTGCGGCAGCCACTTCAGGAGCTGCAGAAACTGTAACTGCCGCCGATGACTGGTTTAAAAAAATTAAGGGGAAGCACCGCCAGGTATTTGATGCCACCTCTCCTCATGAGGGATTTCCACTGGCTTGGGCCAGAGTATTTCTAACCACTAATAATGAAACCGGAACTCCCGATAACGAGTTGTGTGCAGTGGTTATCTTGCGTCACAGTGCCATTCCCATTGCCATGGAAGACCGGCTGTGGGCCAGATACAAACTGGGAGAAATGGTCAATGTCAATGACCCCATAACCAAAGCTCCTGCAGTGCGCAACATTTATTGGAATTCTCAACCAGGCGACTTACCACTGCCGGATATGTCTGTCGATCAACTACAAAAAAGAGGTGCTCTGTTTTGTGTCTGCAACATGGCTATCACTGTTTACAGTGGCATGTTTGCCAAAAAGATGAACCTCGATGCTGATGTAGTGAAAAAAGAGATATTGGCGGGAATTTTACCAGGCATTCAGGTAGTTCCCTCTGGTGTTTGGGCAACCAATCGGGCACAGGAGCATGGGTGCTCTTACTGTTTTGCAGGATGATAAAACGTGTAAGGGATTCATAACGCAATTTTTATAGCAGCCGCTTGTTTTTAATAAAATTCAGAAATGAAGTGGTGGAGGTTATTGACACCAAATAGCTTGTTAAGCCATTCAAGTTTCATTGAGGGTTATACAGGTTCTGTTTTTCTTTTTCAATCAAATAATTACAAAAGTAGAGAAAGGGTGGCATCACCTAAAAAACAAGAAATGAAACACTAAACCATATAAGCAACTAAACTAAAATTATATTTTATGCCTAAGTATGTTATTGAACGGGAAATTTCCAATGCAGGTAAAATGACTACAGAACAATTAAAAATTATTTCACAAGCATCTTGTGGCGTGCTCAGCAATATGGGGCCTAAAATTCAATGGCTGCAAAGTTATGTAACTGGAAACAAAATTTATTGTGTATATATTGCGCCAAATGAGCAAATGGTTCGTGAACATGCAAAACAAGGAGGATTCCCAGCTAACTCCGTAAATGAAGTAGTGACAATCATTGACCCAACTACAGCGGAATAATATAAGAGGAAACCCCGTGATTAATAATTCCAATAATCGATTGAAGTGGTATACTAAAAGCATACCATTGCATGCTTTTATTGTACTATCCGCTTAAACTTAAAATACTTTCAAATGAAAAAATTCACACTTATTCTATTCATTATTATTTTCTCAACCCGTCATACTGTTAAAGCACAAGACCTGTGTTCCTACAATCCAAAATATTGTAAATTATTAAGTGATACGGCAGGAATCAAAATGATGTTAATTACACTTCCTCCGGGTGCTAAATTGTCTGAGCATACTCATCCAATAAATATGGGATATGTTATAAAAGGAAGCCTCTACAAGTGGGAATATACAACTGGTAAGATGGAAAGTGCAAATATGAAACCTGGCGATTCGTTTTATGGCGGGCCTGAAACGCCTCATCATTCGTGGAATGCCGGCAAGTCGGTATTGCAGTTCATACTAATCGAAAAACAGAAGTGACAAAATCGTGTGTAACATCTTATTTGTGTTAACAAATTTTGGGCTGGCTTATTTATCCATTGTTGTATTTGGTATACATTTTAATCAGAGGATCGTTTTCAGGTTTTTATCCTTATCCATTTGTGAATGTTTTACAAATTGGATAGCAACAAACCCTTTTGAATGCCTTGATTTTATTTTTTGTATTTGCAGGTCCGGGAGCGCTTTTTATATTTTTAGGAAAAATGTTTCCTAAAAGAAAAAGTTCCAAAACAACAATATTTTAAAAACAGATTATTTTATACATCTGCGGGAATATATTTTGGATGAAATGAAGAATTAATGTTAAATTGCTAGTGATGATGAACAAATCAATACCATAGTATGCTGCGCTTCCAAAGAAATATATTTTTAATACTGAGTTTATTAATGATGGCTGCTATGGCCGATGCGCAATTGCCCGCCCCGGCAAAATCGATTCCTGATTTTCAATTGTATCAATTTAACGGACAGCCATTTGTGCGTAATAACCTTCCAAAGAATAAACTGCTGTTTTTTATATTTTTTGATGTAACCTGCGATCACTGTCAGCATGCTTTCCGTGAAATAAATGCGCATTATAATGCCATGAAAGGTGTTGCGATGTATTTGATTTCTTTAGATTCTGAAGCCGGCATGGCCAATTTTATAACCAGGTTTGCACCTAATTTGGTGGGCAAACCCAATATTACATTGTTGCGTGATGTGCAAAATCAGTTTATACAACACTTTGCACCCCGAAAATATCCTTCTATGTTCCTGTACAATGCAAAAAGGCAGTTGTTATTGTATGATGACGAACCGGAACATTTTCAGCAATTTTTGCAGGCTATTCATTCAAATACACATGCATGAGTGAATATGACTTTTGTCACAGTTCATGGCCAAACTTTATTGTAGTTTTAAGCATTGTTTTACCTAAAATAACGGTGTATGTCTTACTATTTTTCAGCAATCGTGAACGACAGTTTCTCCAATACCATTCAAAGAGTAACCGATGCTTTAAAGGCGGAAGGTTTTGGCGTATTAACGGAAATTGATATGAAAGCTACTTTAAAGAAAAAATTGGATGTTGAAATTGCACCCTACACCATATTAGGTGCCTGTAATCCACCTTTTGCCTATCAGGCCTTACAGGCAGAAGATAAAATTGGCACCATGTTGCCCTGTAATGTAATTATACAGGAAAAGGGATCGGGAAAAGTAGAAGTAGCTGCCGTTGATCCTGCTGCATCTATGCAGGCCATTCAAAATGCGGAATTGGAAAAAATTGCCGGTGCTGTTCGCGATAAAATGCAAAAGGTGATTCAGCACCTTGTATAATTGTGTCGGCAATTTTCTAACTTCATAGTACTCGTTCAAAACAATGGGCAGGGCTTATTGTGCATCTGTACACAAACGTTTGTGCATGGTATGGCAATTGATTAAGTGTTATATTTGAAAACATCATTTCAATCATTGTTTTCTAAATGTTTGCCACATGTATTTACGGAAGAAAATTGTATACTTAGCATTACTCACTACTTCTTTTTATTCCTTTGTTCATGCGCAGGTTGTAACCCATTATCAACAAAAAGAACAACAACAAATTTTTACTTTGAGTAACACCAAGGTAACGCAACAAATTGTAGTAGACCATCATTTTTTACACGAAGATGCGCTATTGGCAAAAACGGATTGGCTAACAGCGTACCATAACACGCAAACACATGACGTATATACAGATGCTGATTTTGCTTTAAAAATGATGTGGACGGACTGGAGTGCGCCTGGAAAAGACTTTAATGGCGATTTGCAACTATCACTTACCAAAAGAGATTTTGTATTACAGCGATACGAATTTATTGCTTTACCCAACAATGGTAAGGAGCTCAATTTATATTTTACCCCGGTAAATAAAGAGAATTCCCTGCAACTGCGGATTACCTATCAGTTATTGGATCAGGCATTTTATGCCAGAAGAAAAATTGCAATACAAGATACATCGCTGCAAAAAAACTGGATTGAAGCCATTGTATCCAGAAGTGGTAAGATATTTACACAAAGCGGATACAATGCCGGCTATAGCATGCGGGAAGAAAACAGTGCATCCGCTCAGTATATTTCGTTACAACTACATCCGCAGGCAGAAACAGACAGAATTGTAAAACAGGGCGATTTTGGTCAGCCTTGTGCCATAAATTTTTCTGGCGGTGGTGTATTTTTCGGTATTGAATATCCGGCCGCCAATTCATCGGTAGTGCGCAACAGTGATATGAGTTTGCAATTAAACTGTAAAGAATTAATGGGTAAAGTAGTGAAACAAGAATGGATTGAAAGTAGTTGGGTAGTAGAAGGTCTTGCACCGAATCATGCCATTCAGGATTGGTTTTATGATTATATAAATGATATAAAAGCAGCACCTGACAAGCCTTATGCGTTATACAACAGTTGGTACGACTTGCGTTCACCATCCTATCCGCATGTGGAACCCAATCATGTAATGAATGAAAAAAATATTCTGCATATCATTGATTTGTTTAAAAAGAACATGACTGATAAATATGGCATACATCTGGACGCTTTTGTATTAGATGATGGTTGGGATGTATATGAAAGCAATTGGATGCTAAATAAAACAGCATTTCCAAATGGTATTCAACCTATTGTAAATGCCTTAAAGCCAATGGGTACTACGTTAGGAATTTGGCTGGGCCCTACAGGTGGTTATTCATTTAGAATGAAACGTATTAACTGGATGAAAGCACACGGATATGAAACAGTGGGTACAACGTCCAATGATGCCATGTTAGATATTGCAGGGCCTGATTACAGCCGTTTGTTTGAACAACGTGTTACTGATTTTACAAGGCAAGGGGTGGGCTATTTTAAGTGGGATGGTATTCAGTTCTCATCCAGTGAAGCGACAAATGGTCATCCCGTTGGGTATCATTCCAGAAGAGCTGCTGTAGAAAGTATTATTGAAAAGTGTAAGGCTGTACGCGCCATTAATCCGAATGAATATTTAAACATTACTTCAGGTACCTGGTTGAGCCCGTGGTGGCTGCAATATGCCAACCAAATCTGGATGCAAGGCGCTGATTATGGTTATGCCAATACACCCGTTATTAACGATCGGGATGCTGCCATGACTTATAAAGATATTGTATTGTATGATGATTTTAATCGGCAGAATGTTTGGTTTCCGTTGAATAATATGATGACACATGGAATTATTAAAGGAAATTTGGCCTCTATTGGCGGCAATGATGATCCGTTACATAAGTTTGCTGATGATGTGGTGTTTTATTTTGGCCGTGGTGTTACTATGTATGAATTATATCTTTCTCCCGACTTGCTGCATGCTGACGAATGGGAAGTGTTGAGCCGCTCTTTGAACTGGGCGAAGCAAAATTTTAGTGTGCTGGATAAAACTTACATGATTGGAGGTAATCCTGCAGTAGGTAACGCTTATGGCTTTGTGCATTTTAAAAATGATAGCGGTATTATTGCAGTTCGCAATCCGAAAATACAAACACAGCAGCTTACCGTTCAGTTATCTTCGCAACAGGGATTGGTGGATACTGCTGCTTCGTTGGTATTGGAAAGAGTATATCCTACGCATTGGATTGCGCCTGATTTATATGCAGCTGATGCTACCATCACCTTACCGGCTTTACAAGGATTTGAAGTAGCGGTGTATCAGGTTTATCCTGTACAAAATGCAAAAAAGCCATTATTGGCAAATGCAGTAATGAATATTGCTGAGCAGAATGGCCCTTCGCAACAACTTCGGGTAATGGCTACAACCGGCAAGGTACAACTATTAAATCCATGGATGGTGAAGGCTGTTAAGGTTTCAGAAAAAGAACAAAATATCAATGACATTCAAATTACACAACAATCTTTTCCTGCACCCATTGCAGCAGGCATACAGTTTTCGGAAAATACAGTAAGCGGCACTGTTACAATAGATGCACATACTACCACCACACGATTGGTGGTGATGCTGCAACCGGACAGCAGCAATATGGGCAAACCATTTCCTGACATACAATTCATGGTAAACGGCCAAAAATTGAATGCAACCAAACAACTACAAGATGGTCATTGGGGTAGTTATTCAATTGTACTTGAAAATACAGGCAAACATGATATTCGGTTTGAAATAGGTTCTACCGAAAAAGTACAGCAATGGAATGGAACAGCCTTTTTATGGGCCATTACTCAGCAGGTGCAGCCCATCATAAAAGTAACATTATCAACCTGGCAAGCCATAGATAAAGAATTGCTGTTGCCGGATCCTTATGCAAAAGGCGGCGCTTTGCCGCAAACCCAATTGTTGGCAAGCGGCCCAGTGAAATTATAAATGATTGGTGCTGATGAAAATCACCATTGTTGCAGGGAAACGATGGTGATTTTTGTTGTTGACGCTTAAATATTAATACCGCCACTTACTTCAATTCGCTGGCCATTTACCCAGCGTGCATCTTCACTACAAAGAAAAGCTACAACACCACCTATGTCTTCAGCAATGCCTACCCGTCCTAATGGTGAAAGCGATGCCAGTCTTTCTTTCATAAGCGGATTGTTGCGAATGGCAGCATGGTTAAAATCTGTTTCAACAGGTCCGGGAGCAACAACATTGGCCCTAATACCTTTATGGCCCAGCTCTTTGGCCAAATAACGTGTAAATACTTCTAAGGCGCCTTTCATCGAGGAGTAAACAGAATAACCTGGATTGCAATAACGGGTGGTACCGCTTGAAATATTGATAATGCAACCTCCATTGTTCATGAAAGGAACACAGTATTGCGTTAAAAAATAAACCGATTTAAAATGAACATTTAGAAACTCATCAAACAATGCTTCTGTAACCTGCTCAAATGGAACAGTAGCGCCCATGCCGGCATTGTTAATTAAAATATCAAAATGTGTAGTTTGAAAATGTGTTTGCAGCGAAGTTTTAAATGTTGCTACAAAAGCAGGAATAAATTTTGTATCTGAAAGATTGAGTTGTAATGCCAATGCTTTCACATTTAATTCTTCCAGTGCCTGCACTGTTTGTAACGCCTGCTCTTTGTTTTGCTGATAGGTAATAATAACGTGGTTGCCTTTACGTGCTAAACTTAAAGCCATATCTTTTCCTAATCCTCGGCTGCCGCCTGTAACCAATGCTATTGAAGAATGATTCATAAAATGATTTTTGATGCATATAACAGTACAATTATTGTATGGTTTGCCTTAAATAACATTTTACCAGACATTTATGCAATACTATTCCAGATTTTTTTCAGGTTTTGCATGCTGGTAGTAATGCTTGCAAAAGGATCGGCGGGATTATCATGCTCCACAAAATAATATTGCATTCCTGAAGTTTTGGCATGTTCAAAAATATTCTTAAAATCAACAACACCGGTGCCAACGGGTTGTGGTTTTTCTAATGCTTTGTCAATATCTTTTACATGCCAAAGCGGAAAACGACCCGGATGTTGTTTAAAAAGTGTAACCGGATGTACGCCGGCTTTGGTAGCCCATGCCAAATCAAGTTCTAATTGTACCGGTGTTTCTTTTAAAATTACATCATAGGGCAATACACCATCCACTGCTTTAAATTCAGTGTAATGATTGTGGTAAGCAAAATGGATTCCAGCTTTTTTGCAGGCCTCATCTGTTTTGTTCAAAACATCAATCGACGATTTTATTTGCTCTGTAGTATTGAGTGGAATGCTGGCACATACCAAATAAGGTATACCACCTGCTGCGGCATCATCAACCAGTTCCTGCATATTGTCGCGTAAATTTTTCATGGGTGGAATGGTAATGGGTTTGCCATCTGGGCCGGTAGGCATCTTTCTGCCGGGCGGTAGTTGAAATGGTGCGCCCAATACATGGTGCGACTTCCAGGATAAACCTTTGTCTTTTACCAAGGCGGCAAATTCCCGTGGCTTCATACCATAATAGCCACCTTTTTTACTGAAAGCAGATTCAATATTTTGATAGCCAATGGCTGCAATTTTTTGTAAAGTGCCCGGTACATCTGCATCAATTACATTAAAAAAAGTGTATAATTGAACGCCGGCAGGCGGCATTGCCTCCCAATTTAAACCGGCGCCCAGTGTTTTAGAAATGGCTAAGCCGCTTAATGCAGCAATGCCTGTTGTTTTTAAAAAATCTCTACGTTTTAGCATATCGTTTGGTTTATATTTTAAAGGTAGATTTTTGTTTTGGTTTGTTGAAAGCCCAATTTTTTAAAATATTGTTGGGTAGTTGTTGAATAGAGTAGTTAAAACGCACTTTATCACTGCATTTAACAGTTTTTTATATGCAATGGCACACAATTTTTTGATAATTATCAAATACAAGCTTCAAGAACTATGGGTTTACATATCTTTAAAAAAATGGGTTCGCTATCTGAACAAATGATGAAATTGAATTTGAACGTGGTATTGAAAAAATGAAATGGCAAAAACATCATATTCATAAGCAATTTTTAATTGCAGAAATACGCATAACGTTGTACATTTCATTTCCTTAATTGCTGTCATATGAACAAAAATCGGTTCCTTTCAAAACTATTGTTATTATCATTTCTTATTACTACGAACCTACACGCACAACAATGGGTTTCATTGTTTAATGGAAAAAATTTAACGGGCTGGCAATTGGCAGCAGGAACTGCAAAGTATGCTGTTCAGGATGGGATGATTGTAGGAGAAACGGTAGCGGGCTCGCCCAATAGTTTTTTAAGAACCGAAAAAGAATACGACAATTTTGTTTTGGAATTAGATGCCAAATTACCCGACAGCACCTCCAATTCGGGTATACAGCTGAGAAGCCATGTAAATACTGCTGGAAGGGTTTACGGATACCAGTATGAATTAGACCCTTCTTCCAGAAAATGGACCGGCGGATTGTATGATGAAGCCCGTCGCGACTGGTTATATCCGCTCAGCCTAAATCCCGAAGCACAAAAAGCATACCTACCCGGCCAATTTAATCATATTAAAATTGAATGTATTGGCCATGAGATAAAAACATGGATTAATGGTGAACCCGCTGCTTATGTAGTGGATACGATGGATGCAAAAGGATTTATTGCCTTACAGGTACATAGTATTGGCAACAATACGGCTCTGTCCGGTGAGAAGGTATATTTTAAAAATATACGCATTCAAACAGGAAATGTGCAGCCCACTCCTTTTCACAAACCCGTGTACGTTGTAAACAACATACCTAACTATTTGTGTAATGCAGAAAAGAAATGGGGCTGGAACTTATTGTTCAATGGAATAAACAGTGATGGATGGCGTGGGGCGTATAAAGACCATTTTCCTAAAACCGACTGGCAAATAAAAGATGGAATGATTACCGTTTTGTCATCACAAGGAAAGGAAGGAGGAAACGGTGGCGATGTGGTTACTTTGGGCCAATACAGTGCTTTTGATTTATCGTTTGAATTTAAATTAACACCCGGTGCCAACAGTGGTGTAAAATATTTTGTAACCCTTACCGAACACAATGAAGGTTCTGCTATTGGATTAGAATATCAGGTATTAGATGATGCCTTACACCCCGATGCCAAATTAGGCAGGGATGGCGACAGAACTTTGGCATCGTTGTACGATTTAATTCCTGCGCAAAAGCAGGCTCGGTTTGTACATCCTATTGGCAGTTGGAACACAGGGAGAATAGTGGTATATCCCAACAACCATGTTGAACATTATTTGAATGGAATAAAAGTGTTGGAATACGACAGAGGCTCACCGGCTTTTAGAGCGTTGGTAGCCATTAGCAAATTTAAAATCTGGAAAAATTTTGGCGAGGCAAGGCAAGGGCATATTTTATTGCAGGATCATGGCAATGAAGTAAGCTATAGAAGCATTAAAATAAAACCATTACAATAGTTGAAACAAATTAGCTGCATAGCGTTACAATAGTACAAGTGTGCGACGCAACAGCAGCAGCATAGCAATTTTGCAGCCGGGTTCATAAAAAAAACAACATGCAACGAAGAAAATTTATTGAACAGGTATCACTTGCATCGGCAGGTGTAACTATTTTAAACTTTCCGGTTTTTGGCAAATTAGCCCCGAGTAATAAAGTGGTGGTGGCCGTTATGGGCGTAAACAGCAGGGGAGCTTATTTGGCAAAAAGTTTTTCACAATTGCCCAATGTTGAAGTGGCGTACATCTGCGATGTGGAAGCCGGGGCTATTAAAAACGGATTAGATGCTTTAAAAAATGCCCAACGGAAGCCCATTATAGTACATGATATACGTAAGTTGGTTACTCAAAAAGATTTTGATGCTTTGGTAATTGCAGCTCCCGACCATTGGCACACACCGGCAGCCATTTTAGGCGTTCAAAACGGGAAACATGTGTATGTGGAAAAGCCGTGCGGACAAAATCCGCATGAAGGCGAAATGATTGTTACCGCCATGCAGCGGTATGGAAAACTCATTCAAATGGGTAATCAGCGCAGGTCTTTCCCAAGTTTAATAGAAGCAGTAAACTTAGTGCATGGCGGCATTATTGGTAATACTTATTTTGCCAAAGCATGGTATGCCAATAACCGTACCGGCATTGGCTACGGCAAGGTAGTACCGGTACCTACTACATTAGATTATGATTTATGGCAGGGGCCTGCACCCAGAAAACCTTATCAGGATAATCTGATACATTATAACTGGCATTGGTTTTGGCATTGGGGAACCGGCGAAGCATGTAATAATGGAACGCATGAAATAGATTGTTGTCGTTGGTTTTTAAATGTTGATTATCCAACCAAAGTTTCGTCAAGTGGAGGGCGTTATGCTTTTAAAGACGATTGGCAAACCCCCGATACACAAGTAGCCGGATTTGAATTTGGCCATCAAAAAGCCATTACCTGGGAAAGCAGGAGCTGCAATATTTATCCTGTTGAAGGCGCCGGCAGAGGTTTTATTATTTATGGCGATAAAGGTACTTTGGTGAATAAAGGCGGTGGCGATTATGCTATTTATGATAACGATAATAAATTGGTGAAAGCAGTAAAGAGTGAGGTAGTAGCCGATCCTTCTAATCCGGTGAGTGCCAATGGTAATTTAGATTTTTATCATTTTAGCAACTTTATTCAGGCAGTGCGTGGTGAAACTAAAATCACCTCACCGGTAACGGAAGGTAGTAAAAGTGTTTTACTATGTCATCTTGCCAATATTGCACAAAGGGTAGGCCGTACTTTGTATTGTGATGCCGGGAATGGCCATATTTTGGATGATGCTGAAGCTATGGCACTTTGGGGAAGGACTTATGAGCCAGGTTGGGCACCTGAAATATAATGTACTGTGTATTGCAATATCCGATATTTGTTTAATCAATATCCTAATGTTGGATTGACTGATTGTTTCTATTTACAAATGCCGGACGAATCAGCCAACTTTTCTTGGTGGGTTTTTTAAACACCAGCCACCAAATAAATATTGCAATAATTGTTATCACAAAGAAGGTTACCACCCACTGTGGCAAGCTGTTTTTTAACGAAATCAATAACCCATCATTACTAAATTTTGAAAATCCAAATAGCTCCGGAATCCTGTACCAATAATAAATAGAAACACCTGCTGCTGCATACATTTGAATAAGTATTTCTGTTGATTTTTTGTCGAGAAAGGATACTAGAAACAGAAAAAGAATGATAGATGCTGTGGCGCCTATCCAGGGTAAACCATAGGTGCTCAAAGCATTAAAGTGAGGTATTGGAGATTGAATATCGGGCACTTGAAACCAACCCCAAATAAATCCGGGTAATCCGCCAATAATCAGTAAGGCATTTATTTTTTGTAGTAACGATTTGTGTGCTTTGCCTGGATGAAAATCAGGTGTAGAATCCGGACAAGGTAAAGAGCAGTTTGCACATGCGGTGCAATGTGCATTGGGTAATGTAAGCCATTGTTTTTCACCATATAATTTCTCTACACTATGAATGGGGCAAATGGTTGAACACCAGGCACTTTTCCATTCAAAGAAAAAACCCATCGTAATTCCAATAGCAATGAGCATCATTAATAAAATGGCAGTAGCATGCCCGTTATTGTTAAATATAGGATGCCGTAAAGGAACAATGATAAACAATAATAAGATAGAGACAAATTGTAACCTGGTTTGCCATTGTACACTCATGCGGTTTCTTTTCGATAAATTAAAATATCTTGGTAGTAAAACAGTGGTAGATAACGGACAAACATTTCGCCATAAGCCGGTTGCAAATACCAATAAGGCAGGAGCAATCGGAATCAATATATTCCAAAAAATGAGCACACCTGTTTTAGGAAAAAAAACCAAAGCAAAGAAAATAGCCAATCCAATTATCCAAAATATAATTTGTATGAGTTTCCATATGCGATATGGCTTTTGATGTTGCAGAAAGTGCGTTTGCGAAATTTGCATATTTGTTTCCATATATTGTGAATGCGTTGTTGTGTATTATGAAAGCAATGTATTCTCTCCTCAAAATATAAAGTATGATGCTCGTCATATCACTAAGCCATTCCTCCCCGTTGCATTCTATTTTGTATTTGTTGTAGCGATATAGTGCTTACTTTTATTGATTGGAGCTAAAATAAAAAAATCGAAAAATTAAAATAGGGTGGTAAATTGAAGTAACTTTTAATGAAATTTTATGTGGTGAATGGGGTTGCATTTTTTCAATACCTAATTTTTTGAAGATGAAAAAACGAATTGCTTATGCTTGCTTATATCTGTTGCTAATAGGTAATGGGGTATATGCTCAACAAATTAATCCTTCTCTTTTAAAAAACACCTGGCCTGCTTATTGGATAGCAGCACCCAATACCCCGCCTACCGATTATGGGGTTTATTTTTTTAGAAAGCAAATCACTCTGCCATCCAAGCCCAATCAGTTCATCATTCACATTTCAGCCGATAATCGTTATCAACTGTTTATCAATGGTAAATTAGTAAGTATTGGCCCTGCCCGAAGCGATTTATATTTCTGGAAATTTGCCACGATTGATATTGCCCCCTATTTACAGCAGGGCATCAATACCATTGCAACTGCCGTTTGGAATGAAGGTCATTACCGGCCTGAAGCGCAAATTTCGAACCGTACCGCTTGGGTATTGGTGGGCAATGATGCATTAGAAAAAATGCTCAATACCAATAGCACCTGGAAGAGTTATCGGTGTATGGCTTATCGGCCATTGCCGGGTATTGACTACAGTGCATACTATGTTGCCGGTCCGGGCGAAATAGTTGATATGCATCAATTCCCGCTTCAATGGCAACAAAATAATTTTGATGACAGCCAATGGCAACCGGCACAACAAATTGGCTGGTCGGGTGCTAAACCCAAAGGTATAGGTGATATTAACGAATGGATGTTGATTCCCGATCCATTACCTGCTATGGAATTAAAGTTGCAAAGAATGACTTCTATACGGAGTGCCATTGGTGTAACTATCTCCCATGATTTTTTAAGTGGAAAAGCTGCTTTTCAAGTTCCTGCGAACACTACTGCTACTATTTTATTGGATCAGGGTGTATTAACCAATGCTTATGTGCATCTTTTATTTTCAGGAGGAAATGGAGCAACGATAACCTGCACTTATGCAGAAGCATTGTTTGAAAAAGATAAAGAAGGGAAGCCCATACTTGAAAAGGGGAACCGTAATGATATTGCCAATAAAATAATATTGGGAAGAAAAGACAGCATCTTTTCTTCCGGTGTTGCAAAGCAAGCGTTTAATTCATTGGCATGGCGCACTTTTAGATATATTCAACTCAACATAACCACACAAAACGAACCCATTTCAATAGAAGACTTTTATAATACTTTTATCGGATATCCTTATCAACAAAATGCAAGTGTGCAAACAACGGATACACTTTTACAAAAAATACTGAACATAGGATGGCATACTGCCCGTTTATGTGCTATTGAAACGTTTATGGATTGCCCTTACTATGAAGAGCTGCAATATATTGGCGATAGTCGTATTCAGGCTTTAATTGGTTTATACAATAGTGGCGATGACCGGTTGGTTAAAAATGCATTGAACCAAATGGACCATTCCAGAATTGCAGAAGGGATTACCTTAAGCAGGCATCCATCATTCACCCCGCAACAAATTCCCACCTTTTCGTTGTGGTATATTGGCATGTTGGCCGATTATTGGAAATACCGTGGTGATAGTGCTTTTATTGCCAATAAATTGCAGGGAGTAAGAAATATTTTATGGTTTTTTCAGCAATACCAACAAGCAGACGGAACATTGCGTAAAGTGCCCTATTGGATGTTTACGGATTGGGTGGATGGTTATAAAGGCTGGAATGGTGGAACGGCACCGTATGGAAAAGATGGTTCATCTGCTATTTTAGATTTGCAACTGTTATGGGCCTATCAATTAGCAGCATCATTAGAAGCACAAATGGGTATGCCGGCTTATGCAAAATTGTACAACGCAAAGGCTATACAGTTACAAACAACCATTCAAAAAAAATATTGGCATAACAATAAGGCATTATTTGCAGATACTGATGAGGGTGATCAATTTTCTCAGCACGCCAATGCACTGGCCATTTTAACACATACTATCACAGGGAAACAGGCAACTGCACTGGCTCAGCAACTTTTGCATAACAAACAATTGGCTCCTGCATCTATTTATTTTAAATATTACCTGCATCAGGCACTGGTAATGGCAGGTTTGGGAAACGATTATTTACAGTGGTTAGATATATGGAAAGAAAACATTGCAATGGGCTTAACCACCTGGGCCGAAACATCGGATATTAATGGTTCCAGATCAGATTGTCATGCCTGGGGGGCCAGTCCGAATATTGAAGTATATAGAACCATATTGGGAATAGATAGTGATGCACCGGGATTTAAAAAAGTAAAAATTACACCACATCTCGGAAATATAAAAGAAATAAGCGGGCAAATGCCGCATCCTAAGGGAATGTTACATGTGGCCTATAAAAAAAATGGTAATAAATGGACCATTACAATTGTGTTGCCTAAAACGGTTACGGGGCAATTGGTTTGGAAAAATAAAATATATGCCTTGCAAAGTGGCAATAATGCGTTTGAATTAGATTGAGCTACTGCTCTGTTATTATGTAAAATAATTAAACGAAAATTTTAAAGGCTTAACCAAACCATTCATACATGTTTTGTAATAATAGTTTATGCTTTTCTGCCGCATTCAAGTCACGCACTAATTTCCCCTCATGTATTTGTAATAGGCGGTTGCCATATTGCTGGGCATCTTTTAAATTATGTGTAATGAAAATAGCGGTTAATTGATATTCTTTAATAAGCGACTGTGCGACTTTCAAAATAATATCAGCCGACTTTGGATCAAGGGCTGCAGTGGGTTCGT
Organism: Hydrotalea lipotrueae; assembly: GCF_019249625.1. Taxonomy (NCBI): domain Bacteria; kingdom Pseudomonadati; phylum Bacteroidota; class Chitinophagia; order Chitinophagales; family Chitinophagaceae; genus Hydrotalea; species Hydrotalea lipotrueae. The sequence continues at coordinate 51,542 of NZ_JAESDL010000013.1, forward strand.
CTAATAATAAAACGGTAGTGGTATCCATAATGCTCATCAACAGGGTAAGTGCCTGCCTTTGCCCGCCCGATAAGGTACCCATGGGTTGATTTAATTTATTTTCCAAACCCATTCCCAAACGTGCAATGGTATTTTGTACGCTCCTTTTAAATGCAGTATTAATGCCTATTTTTAATGGTTTGCTTTGTGTTCTTAATGCCGCCAGTCTAAAATTATCCAGAATAGTAAGGTCGGGGGCCGTACCATCAAACGGGTTTTGAAAAACCCTTGCAATCCATTTGCTTCTTTTATAATCCGGCAAAGTGGTTACCTCTTCTCCGGCAATCCATACTTTCCCTTTTGTTGGAATCACAGCCCCTGCAATGGTATTAAACAAAGTAGTTTTACCTGAACCGTTAGCGCCAATAATGATTACAAATTCACCCTGCTGAATATTCAGTGATACATTGTTCAATGCCATCACTTCATTCACCCTTCCCGGATTAAAAACTTTTGTTACTTGTTCTAATTGTATCATTCCCAAAACAGATTATTCATTTTGATGCATTAGTACATTTTTTACCCTGGGTAAAGCAACAATTAACAATACAAAAAGGGCTGTAACCAATTTCAATATATTGGGATCCACACCCAATGATAAGGTAACTGCCAGTACCATTTGAAAAATAAAGCTGCCCGCAATAACCAGTACAATTTGCCAACCAATTGCAACAATATTGAGCCAAATGCGCAAAGCATCTGCAATTAAAACTGAACCCAAACCAACAATTACAATACCAATGCCCATATTAATATCGGTAAAACTTTGGTATTGAGCTACCAATGAGCCACTTAGTGCCGTTAATGCATTGGCCATGGCCAGTCCAATTATTTTCATTCTGTTATTGTTAATTCCTAACGATCGGGTCATGCTACTGCTATTCCCGGTTGCCCGCATGGCAATACCAAAGTCTGTTAATAATATGAACCATAATAACAGTACAAAAAACCCAATTATCAATGCGCCGGTAAAAAGTGCATTATAAATTGAATTATTAAAAAAATGTATGTATGTAAATAAAGTGGACAGATTAACCAGTGGAATATTAGAACGCCCCATAATTATTAGATTAATGGAATATAATCCGGTCATTACTAAAATGCCCGCCAATAAAGCATCAATTTTAAGTTTGGTATGAATATAGGCAGTGCAAATACCTGCGGTGGCTCCGGCCAACATGCTAATGAACATTGCCGGGAATAAAGGCCAGTGGTTTACCAATAACAATGCAGTAACAGCCGCACCTAACGTGTAACTGCCATCGGTAGTAATATCGGGAATATTAAAGATGCGCATGGAAATAAAAACACCCATCGACATAGCCCCGAGGCACAACGATAGAACCAATGCAGATAAATAAAAGTCCATTATTGTATGGGTTTATAATCCGGAGGAAATTGTAAATGATACCTTTTAGCAACTGCAGGATTATATACCCTGTTTCTAATTTTTACCATTTGCCATTGCAAACCCTTTGTGCTTTTTGTTTGCAAAAAAACCGCAGCCTGTTCACCGGCCTGATGCCCCCAATCATAAATATTGGCTCCAAAAGCTGCTACGGCACCACGGGCTACTAATCCTTCCTCGCTCGTAAAAATAGGTACCTTTTGCTCGTTGCATGCTTTTACAATATTTTCAAAAGATGCAAAAACAGTATTATCGGGATTGGCAAAAAATGCATCAATGTGTTTTGATAAAAGCGATTGGGTTACTAATAAAACATCTGCACTGCTATTTACGGGTAATGAAACCAATTGAATATGGTTAGCTGAAGCCAGATTTTTAATACGATTAATGGCCTCAACCGATTGAGGTTCTGACTGATTGAAAATCATACCAACCGTTAATGGTTTATTGGCAGCAGAATGTAATATTTGTGGAATCAGTAAAAAGGAAGTATCGATATAATTTAAGTTTTCGCCCACGCCAAAAAGATTGGGTGGCATGTTGCCTTTGGCATCCGTTAATTTCATGAGTTGCGGCGTTGCAGCTACCATCATAAATACAGGAATGGTTTTAGTATTCTGAATGGCAGTAATGGTAGGTAAAGTGGCATTGGCTGCAATGAGTGTTACATTTTCAGTAATAAAATAGCGAATAATTTGTGTTAACATGGGTATGCTGCCTTGTGCATTGCGGTATATAATTTTTACAGTGCCTTTGCTTTCATCAAACCCATGCGCTTTTAAGGCATCTATAAATCCGGTTTTTGCCTGTTCAATGGTATTATCCTCAAATGCATCGGCAAAACCTATAACAGGCACGTTGCTTTTATGGTTGTTGCAGGCGGTTAAGAATAAAATAAAAAATATAAAAGTGCAATATGTTGAAAGCTTCATGCCTTTGGAAAATTTTAATAGCTTCATTAACAACAATTTTTATTCATTGTTTAAAATTAGGCCACAGAGTTGGTTTTTCCATATTTATCGAAAAAAACGCTATGATGATTTATAAAGTGTAAAAAGCCATCAGCTCATTTTCGTAATTAAGGCATCCGTTTTTTCTTTTGTCAGGAAATAAACCGTTCAACGACTATTGGGTATAATAAAATCTAAATAGCAGGGTTTAACAAAATATTTATTTAAGTATTTGCTTAAATAATAAAAAAGATATAGCTTTGCTCAAAATAACAACAATATGAGTTTTTGTATTCGTTTATATGCCGATCCTGTTCAAATTAATCAGTGCAAAGAAAAATTAGATCAGACCCAAGAATCATTCACTACCATGTCGGGAGTATTAGCACTGGCCGGTAATGAAGTCCGTTTAAAGATTTTATATTTATTGGAAGAAGAAAAAGAACTATGCCCCTGTGATTTGAGTGATATTTTAGGTATGAGCATTCCAGCCATTTCACAACACCTCCGAAAAATGAAGGATGGCGGAATTATTCAGGCCAGAAAAGAAGGACAAACTATTTTTTATTCATTAAAGCCCGAGCATTTAAAAATGCTGCGCGGTTTATTTAAATACATTCAACAACTCAACCAACAAAATCAACTCGTATGAAACAGGAAAAATCAAACGGAAAAACCTGGATAGCCGTATTGGCAACAGCTTTTATTGCCTCTTTATGCTGTATTACACCGGTGCTGGCTTTAATAAGTGGTGTTACGGGAATTGCATCTGCTTTTTCGTGGATGGAGCCTTACCGCCCCGTTTTAATTGGTATAACGGTACTGGTATTAGCATTTGCCTGGTATCAAAAATTAAAATCTCGCAGTGCTAATGAAATTGCCTGCGATTGTGAAGAAGACAAACCTTCATTTTGGAAAAGCAAATCTTTTTTAGGTATTGTAACTGTTTTGGCTGTATTGCTAATGGCTTTCCCTTCCTACTCCTCTATCTTCTTTCCTAAAATAGAAAAAAAGGAAGTGGTGTATGTTGATAAATCAGCTCTGCGAACCGTGAAATTAAAGATTGAAGGAATGGATTGTGAAGCCTGTAGCTCAACCATTAATCTGGCTTTGTCAAAAGTGCCGGGAGTAATAAAGTTTGAAACCGCTTTTAAAGATGCCAGCAGTACAGTAGAATACAATGCCGCTGAAACCAAATTAGATACCATTGTGAATGCCGTAAACGCAACCGGGTACAAAGTTTCAGGCGTATCGGCAGTTGAATAAATGTAGAAATATTTTTAAAATTTAATTTTTTACTATGAAATACATATTTATATTTTTGGGTACTATCACAACCATAGGCATAACAGGCATGTGTGGTTGCGGGGGTAGTTGTGCTGCAAAAGCAATGCATACAAACACCCAACAGGTTATGTTGCATACCCAAGATGATATTAAAACAGTTACGCTTAAGATTACAGGAATGTTTTGTGCAGAATACTCTAATCATATTCATTCCGAATTAGCTAAAACGAGTGGAATTATCAGCGATGTAATTCAATATCCTGGAAATATCGGCATCATTAAATGTGACGCTTCAAAAATTTCTAAAAAGCAATTATGGTTGTGATTGAAAAGACAGGATATAATGCAGTTGTAATGAAGGACAAAAGCATGACGCATACTGCTGATAACTAATATATTGTATATGAATTGTATTTAATAAAAAAAGTATGGGTATGCAAAATTGTTCAACTATTATTCATCAATTAATTAATATATTTCAATGAGTTTCTTTAAAAAATCAAATGCCGATAACAAGTCAGATAATACGCAAAATGATGCGCAACAGGAAAAAATTTTGTTGAAAATTACTGGTATGACCTGCGAGCATTGTGCCCGTACTGTTGAAAAAATTATTCATTCTAATCCCGGAATTGTAAGCGTCAATGTTCAGTTTCAGGAAGGAAAAGGGGAAGTGGTTTTTAACCCGGAAACGGGGAGCGCAGATGCAATTATTGCTTCAATTAATCGTTCTGCAAGTTATCGGGCACAAAAGAATCAGAGTGTTTCCGGCGCTCATCATTTTGATTTGATTATAATTGGTGGGGGCTCTGCCGCTTTTTCGGCAGCTATTCAAGCAGAAAGTTTAGGTCTTTCTACTTTAATGGTCAATGCCGGCCTCCCTTTTGGTGGCACATGTGTAAACGTGGGGTGTGTACCCTCTAAAACTTTAATCAGAGCTGCTGAAGCCGCTTATCATGCCTCTCATTCCAATTTTTCAGGAATCAAACCCAAAGGCTTTGACATTGATTTTGCGCAGGTAATCAAAGATAAAAAAGCATTGGTGCATACCCTGCAGCAAAAAAAATATATAGATGTAGTACAAGACTTTAAACAGCTTACCATGATCAATGGATGGGCAGGTTTTGAAGATGCAAAAACAATTGTAGTGAATGGAAAAGATAAATATACTGCCCTGAAATTTATTATAGCTACAGGTGCTACTACTAATGTTCCGAACATTGAGGGGCTGGATTCCATTGGTTATTTGACTAATGTTTCCTTATTTGATTTAGAAGAACAACCCACAAGTATTACCATTATGGGTGCCGGTTATATAGGATTGGAAATTGCGATGGCCTATAACCGTTTGGGAACAAAAGTGCGTATTATTGAATTTACAGATAGGGTTTTGCGTACCCAGACACCCGACATTAGCGAAGAAATTGAGAAGCACATGCGGGATGAGGGCATAGAAATATTGCCCAATTTCCGGGCTGTTAAATTTGAAAAATCGGGCAACAATACGATTATTCATTGCAAATGCCCGGATGGTTCTTTTACCCAATTGATTGAACCGGGTAAAGTGGTAGTAGCATCTGGCACAAAAGCCAATACAGAAAAATTAGGATTAGAAAAAATTGGGCTGCAATTAACGCCGAAAGGCCATATTCAGGTAAATGCAATGATGGAAACCAACCTACCCAATATTTATGCCGTTGGCGATGTGGCTAACACTCCCGCCTTCGTGTATACTGCTGCATACGAAGGTAAAATTGCAGTTGAAAATGCATTTACCGGGAGTGAAAACAAAACCGATTATGCTGCTTTGCCCTGGGTAGTATTTACCGACCCGCAAATAGCAGGGGCGGGGTTAGATGAAGCGCAGGCTGCGGCACTCAATATTCCTTTTGAAGTGTCTAAACTAACATTAGATAATGTACCCCGTTCACTCGCAGCAAACGACACAAGAGGCTTTATTAAACTGATACGCAATAAGGAAACCGATGCTTTGATTGGTGCAAGAGTGGTAGCCCCCGAAGGCGGCGAATTAATTGAATTGCTAAGTATGGCTATTCAGCAAAAAACAACCATCAAAACCCTGGCAGAAAATCTGTATCCTTATCTTACTTTGGGTGAGGGTATTAAATTAGCTGCTATTACTTTTGGTAAAGATGTGGCTAAGCTAAGTTGCTGTGCTAGTTAATAAAAAATTAAATAGGTAAACTTACCTTTTATCTAAGTTGCAGGGAATAAAACAATTTATCATAATACTCAAATTTTTAAGGCTAAACGCTTAATTTTTCTAAATAATAACACGAATCCTTACATACAAGTTAGCTAGACCAAAATATTTATAGCACGACTGATAGTCCATTCATAATAATGATCATTCTGAATTGCTGTGGTTTAAGTTTTAAAAGTTTCTAAAAAATAAAATATATATTGGTGATGACCCCCCCCGGCACAATATTTTCATTTCTTATAAATTTTAGTGTATGATTCCAAACGAACTAACAGGCGATTTAAAAAAACGCCTTTCCACTGTTAGAGGTCAAATAGAAGGTATTTTAAATATGTTAGATAATGATACCGACTTTGACAAAATATTGGTGCAATTTAAAGCCGCTGATCAGGGATTACAAAAAGCACATTACTTATTACTTGATGAGGTATTTAGAAAAAGCCTTGCGTTAAAACTTGTGCAGGTAATGAATTCCTGCCCTGGGAACTGCCAGGATGCTGAAAAAATAGAATTTATCAAAGAACAGTTTCCTATACTTGAACTTGATGAAATCACCTCTAAAATAAAAGAAATTAGCGCTATCAATAAACGATTGGAAGAACACAATAAAAACATTTTTAAAAAAGATTAGGAGGACACCCCCCTGCGATCTGAACTTTGTTCTATAATCAAAATTTTAAAGTTATGAAAACTCAAACAAAAAGAAAAATTGAATTATTTACTGCCGGTTGCACTGTTTGTGACCCCGTAGTAGAAATGGTAAAGGCTATGGCTTGCAGTTCTTGTGAAGTAATTATTTATAACATAGCTGAATCTTGCGATACAAAAGAATGCTCTGAAAAAGTAAAGTCTTATGGCATTAATACAGTACCGGCAATTGCTGTAAATGGTAAGCTATTGTCCTGCTGCCTTCATAATGGAATTTCTGTGGAAGAATTGAAAAGCGCAGGCATAGGGAAGTTAGCATAATTTAGCTACGCTTAATTAATTTATTTTACTCCTTAATTTACTTGTATGGCTACTGAAAGTGTTCAAATGAAAGTTTCCGGTTTGATGTGTTCTTTCTGCACTATGAGTGTTGAAAAAGCGTTAAAGCGCAATCCGGCTGTGAGAAGCGTGATGGTGAATCTTGTTCATGGTATTGTATTAGTAGAAGCGGATACATCTAAAATGAGCCGTGAACAACTGGCAGAAGCTGTGGAAAACCTGGGCTATAGTGTTTCATCTACCGAAGTGCAACAATATAAAACGGATGAAGATATTTTTAATTTAATAAAACAGCGTGGTACTATTGGGATGGTAGCTTCTGTAATTGATTTATTAGTTGATCCTTTAAATCTCTTTGGTTTACTCCAACTATATCGTGCATGGTTTAGTTTAGTTGTTGCTGCTTTTATTTTATTTTGGGTTGGATACCCGATTTTACGGAAAACCATCATGGCTATAGGGCAAAGGGTAATTAATGCCAATGTATTATTATCTGTTGGCGCCTGGGGTTCTTTTGCAGTAGGAGTTGCCTCTCTTTTCAATCAGGCACTACCCAATTTTTTGCCGGTAGCGGGCTGGTTAATGTCACTCCATTTGTTCTTTGCATATTTCAAGTTAGATACCCGTAAAAAAGCTTCTGATGCTGTTCGAAAATTAATTGATCTACAGCCGGCTAAAGCAAGGGTGTTGAGAGGTGAACAATTTGTAGATGTATTGACAAAAGATGTATTGGTTGGTGAAATTGTAGAAGTAAGACCAGGTGAAAGAATACCATTAGATGGTGTAGTATTGAATGGGGGTGCAAGTGTTGATGAAGCAAGTTTTACCGGTGAAAGTACACCCTCAAATAAAGAAATTGGTTCTACTGTAATAGGTGGCACACTAAATCTTGATGGAGCCTTACAAATTAAAGTTTCCAAGATTGGTCAGGATAGTTTTCTAAGCCAAATTGTTAGTTTAATGAGCCGCATCGCTGAAAAGAAACCGCCTGTTGAATTGTTGGCAGATAAACTCATGAACTATTTCGGACCGGTTGTATTTATTACTGCTACTATTGCCTTTTTTATATGGGGTTTAGTAACCGGTAATTACATTCAGGCAACGCTAGTATTACTTACTACCATCATTATGGGTTATCCATGTGCCTTAGGCATCACTACGCCGATGCTTGCTGCAATAGCTGGCGGTAAAGGAATTTCAATTGGGCTGCTTGTAAAAGCCAGTGAGGTATTTTACGGGTTATCAAAAGTTGATACCATTGTTTTTGATAAAACAGGCACACTTACTTATGGTAAACCTACCGTAACAGATGTACATGCTTTGAATGGTGATAAGATAGAACTTTTATCTGTTGCAGAGGCATTGGAAACTAAATCTGAACATCCTATAGGGCAAGCCATTGCTTTCTTTGCACAAAAGGAGGCTGCGCCTAAATTATCTGTAAATAATTTTAAAGCTATACCTGGCAAAGGTGTTGCAGGAAGTATAAATGACGAAACAATACTGGCAGGAAAACCTTCGTTTATAGAACAAAGTGGTATTAATATTTCAAAAGAAATAAGAATTTTAATAACAGCTTTAGGCAGTGAAGGGAAAACTACTGTGCTTGTTTGCAAAGGGAATCAGGTAATGGGGGTTATAGCTTTGCAAGACACACCACGACCCACGGGTGCTCAGGTAATAGCAAAGATAAAGCATAGAGGCATAAGAACAGTAATGCTTACAGGTGATACTAAACAATCGGCAGTTCCAATTGCAGAAAAATTAGGTATTGATGAAGTACAGGCCGAATTATTACCCGGTGAAAAAGCGAGCGCCATTGAAGCATTACAAAAGAAAGGCTTTAGAGTTGCAATGGTGGGTGATGGAATAAATGATGCCCCTGCTTTGGCTCAATCTGACGTAGGAATTGCAATCGGTGCAGGTACTGATGTAGCTATTGAAGCTGCGGGGGTTATTTTAATTGGCGACAAATTGATAGATGTATTGAATGCAGTTATACTAGGAAAAGAAAGTTATAAAACAATGACAAGTAATGTGATTATTGCCGTGCTATTTAATATTGCGGGAATGCTGTTGGCAGCATTTGGTTTTATAACTCCAATACTTGCTATTGTAATAATGATAATAAGTATTTTTTTTATATTAATTAATACGCTTCGCATAAGGTCTTTAAGGCTCGAAATCATTAAAGAAGAAGTAACTGCAGGGTTAACGGAAGCAAGATTTAAAGTTTCTAATATGATATGTGAAGGTTGTGCAGAAAAGATAACTACTTCCCTCGTTGCTTTACCAGGTGTAAAAGTTGTAAAGCCTAAAATTGTTCAGAAGCAAGTACAGATTAATTATTATCCTGAAATAACAAAGCATGAGGAATTGAAAAGTGTTTTGGAACAGCAAGGGTTCACAGCAGTTGAATTATAAATTTTTTAATATAAAAAGTTATATATAAAAATTATTTATGTTAAAGATAAAATTATTGCATATCAAGGAACTAATACCTTGCATAGTGATTATTGCCCTGTCAGTTTCTTCCTGTGTTCAACAACAAAAACAAGATGGAACTGTGAAGGTTAAAGAACAAAGAAAAACTGTGGTAATGCAAAAAGTAAAAATGCCGGTTGACGGTATGACTTGTAGTGCTTGTCAATCTAATGTAAAGCATGCAATTAAGTCAATTGATGGGGTTTCAGATGTAGAGGTAAACCTCGAAAAGAGATATGCTTACTTCACTTATGACCCGCAAAAAGTAAAAGTTGATCAGATACAAAAAGCGGTAAACGACAAAGGATATAAAGCTGGAAATCCTCAAGAAGTAAAACAATGAGTTTAGAACATTTTTTACAGCAGTTTAACCATGCACTTGCTAATGGATCTGTTTATAGTCTGATAATTGCTATGGGTGCAGGAATTATTACAACAGGTGTATGCCCATGTACTTTACCTGTGGGTCTTGGTATAGCAGGCCTTACAAGCAGCAATTCAGAAAAGAAATCTAATAAAGGTGTGATGATTGCCTTTGCATTCTTTTTTGGCATAGTCGTTTGTCTTTCTGTATTAGGAAGTGTAGCAGCGAAATTAGGTATATTTTTTACTGAAGAATTTGGTCAGTATTGGGCTTTATCTATGGCATTAATATCTGTAATTGCTGCTGTTGTTGCCTTTTATGGGCCTCAGCTCACCATATCTAAATTAACCTCTTTCCGTCGCCCTGGTATAAGTGGCTCTTTTGTTTATGGATTGATATTTAGTTTAGGAACCTCTGCTGCTCCTCTATTATTGCTTCTTTCAGTGGCCACTGCAACCGCAAATCCTCTTTATGGTGTTGTACTTGCTCTGGCCTTTGGTATTGGAAGAGGATTGCCATTCTTAATTGTTAGCATCTTTGCAGGTGCTGTTACAAAGTTTGCACAACTTACTTGGTTGAGAAGAAGCATACAAATAGTTAGTGGGTTTGCTTTACTTTTTGTTTGTTACTACTATATTAAAGTATTTATCGGTTTACAATAAAATTTTAATTAAAAATTATTAAGTTCACTCACAAAAAGCTGATTCAACAATTTAATTCCTAATGATTTCTAAATAAATTATATTAAATAAATAATGTATTTATGTTAATAGGATAAAAATTTTAGTATATAAATAATTAATTATATAATATTGAGCAAATGAATAAAATTAACAGTAATTGCTTTTGGTAAAGATACACACCTATATTGAGTTGCTGAGCCAGTTAGGCATGATGAAAAATAGAACGAAGCAGAAGTTTTAAGATAATGTATTAAAAGCAAAACGAAGGCATAGAAATTTCTGCATAAACGAAAATTTTCTCCATACCAATACCGAATAAAAAAAGGCGGTATAGTACTTTAAAGTCTCTCCCGATTCGATATTCCAAGATTCATTCAACTATCCAACTTTCGCCATTGAAACAATTCAACAGTTCATAATCTTCATCCATTACAATAAAACAGGCCTTGTATTTTTCTTTCAGTAAGCCTAAACCGTTATGTAATCCAAGCATTTTGGCCGGGTATAGGCTACACATATTCATAGCAGTTTCAGGACTTAGTTTTACTTCGTTTATTAAATTTTTCAGGGCCTTGTGCATGGATAAGGCAGAACCGCTTAAAATACCATTGCTTTCATATTTATCGCCATTTAAATAATGCTGATAAGGCCCGGAGTGGGTAGTGGTAACAGCATCTGTTATGGCAAACAATCGATCTTGCATCAGTTTTTGTGCTATTTGTACGGCCTCAAAACGCACATGGTGGCCATCAGGAATAATAGACGACATTACCGTAGAGTGCAATAAGGAAGCACCTACCAAACCTGGCTCGCGGTGTGCCAACGGACTCATGGCATTGTATAAATGCGTTACCGTTGTAATGCCGTTATTAAAAGCAGCTGTTGCCTGCTGATAGGAGGCATTGCTGTGACCGGCTGATACAATAATACCGGCTTGAAGTAATTGCTGTATGATACTGCTGTCACAAACTTCTGGCGCTAATGTTATCATTTTAATAATGTCTTTTCCATAAGCCAATAATTCATCTACTTCTTCGAAAGTGGGTGAATGAATGAGTGCTTCAATATGCGCCCCTTTTTTTGCAGGATGAATCCATGGGCCTTCCAAATGCAATCCCAAACAACCTTTGCCGCCTTCTTTCCAATAGGCTCTTACCGCATCAATACAGGCATACATCACTTCTTTGGTATTGGTGGCTACGGTGGGTAAAAAGTGCAATGCACCCCCTTTGCTGCAATAATCGTACAATGCCCATAAACTTTCAGAAAAAGGATATACCGATAATAACTGTTCATGTGCTCCGTAAATCTGTGCATCTATGAAAGCAGGTGCAATGATGGGGTAGATGGTAGCATTTTCAGCCACATCAAAAGCTTCAATTTTGGTAATCATACCATCTGTAATGTGTATACAATGATGTTGTAACCACTGGCTTCCAGTAAAAATTTTTTTTGCGTAAATAACTTGCTGGTTACGCATGGTGAATGGTAAATGTGTCGGCATCAGCTAAAAATGGAAATTTTGCACGTACCTCCTGTAAAAAAATTGCATCTAAAACAATATTACCAATAGCCTCATGGCCGCTTTCGTGCCATATTATTTCACCCATCGGGTTTATGGCCATGCTATCGCCACTATGTGCAATGCCATTACCGTCAGCCCCTACCCTGTTCACGCCAATAACATAGCATTGGTTTTCAATAGCCCTTGCCACTAATAAGCTTTTCCATGCGTGTATTCTTTTTTCGGGCCAATTAGCTACATACAACATTACATCATATTCTGGTGGGTGGGTAGATTGTTGATGGGCCCAAACCGGGAAGCGTAAATCGTAACAAATTTGAAGATTGATTTTCCATCCATTTACAGAGGCAATCAATCTGCTGTTTCCCGGAGTATAATGTTCATTTTCGCCGGCATAGGCAAAACAATGGCGTTTGTCATATTTCCCCATTTGTCCGTTTGGCAACATCCATATTAACCGGTTATAAAAATGATTGTTTTCTGTAATAATCATACTGCCTGTTACAATGGTTTTTTTTGTTGCTGCCATACGTTTCATCCATTTAATCGTAGTGCCTTGCATGGTTTCTGCAAGCCGTTCAGGTTGCATACTAAAGCCTGTGCTAAACATTTCGGGAAGTACCACCAAATGGGTACCGTTGGGAACACGGTTTATTTTTTCTTCCAATTGTTTTAAGTTTTCGGAAATATTTTCCCAAACTAAATCGGTTTGAATAAGACTGATATGTAAGGCTGTCATAATCATGTTTTAACGAAAACGATACGCTAATTGTAAAGATGCATAGCGTTGCGGCAAATACTGGGTAATACACTCTTTGGTTTGGTATACAATTTCTACTTTACTCATCCAACGGGCTTTGGCAAAAACCATTCCCCAACTTTGCTGGTACATCCATTGTTCAGGTGTGCCTGCAATGGTAGTAGTTGTGTTGCTGCTACTGCCCTGTATGGTAGCATTGTATCCCTGCAGTGTTACCTGAGGATAAAAATACACAAACCATTCAAATGAATGAGTATTGTTGTTGGGCAATTGGCTAATATCTGCATCCCAAAGTGCACTATTTTCGTTGTGGTGGTAAATACCCCAAACCAACATCATTCCTAATTTGGCATTGGTGTATACATTGCCTGCATTGAGTTCAATTACAGGAACAATTTTGGCAGATTTCTTCTCAGCTAATGCCGGAATAAATGGGGTGTAACGTATTCCTGCATTCAATGTAAAGGGTACCTGCACCTGTTTATACCAATCATTCACCGGATATAATCCCAGCGTATGATGCAAGCCATTTTGAAAATTTTGGCCTAATGAGTTATTTCCGATAGTGCCCACTGCCACATTCCACTGTAAACCATATTTTTTTTGTAAACGGGTATGTTTGTATTGCACAAATAAATAACCACAATAAGGCCTGTCTACACTATCGGGATAATAAGTTAGTAACCTTGGGGTATACAAAGCCTGCCCCGCTTCAAAGCCATGTATAATAGTGGCTGTTTGGTTTTTGCCAGCCCTATTGTACTGAAAATACAATCCATTGGTATAATATTTATCATTGCTTTGCAACAGGTAAGCATCATTATCCGTAGTAAAAGAGAATGACTGATGAAAGCTGTTTGTTGATGCCTCCTGCGAATAGGCGGCAGTTATCCAGCAACAGCAAATACCTATCCACCAAAAATATTTCATGCAGTTTTTGTTTGTTCTTTTAACAATTGTATTTGCTGTGCAATGAGTGCAGGCTCATATCCTTTTTGTTGTAAATAGACCCGTGTTTTGGCCATTTTGGCAAAGTAATGATCACCCTGAAGGCTTTGCCATTTTTTTGAAACCAACTCCTGCAGTGTTTGCCGGTATTGGGTTTCATCAATGGAAGCAAGTGCTTTTTTAATATTATAGGCACTTACTTTTTTTTGTTTTAGTTCAAATTCAATTTTTTTACGCCCCCATTTTTTTTGTCTGAAATGGCCGCCTGCAAATAAAATAGCAAAACGACTTTCGTTTAAATAGTTTTCTTCAATTAAACCGGTCATTATTTTTTCTATATCGGTTGTATACAGTCCAAGGCCATACAATTTTTGTTTTACCTCATCATGGCTGCGTTCGCGATAGGCACAATAATGCTTTACTTTTTGAAGGGCCTGTTCCGGTGTAAGTTTTTGCTGCATGCTGTTCATTTCTGCTTTGCTGTTCAAAACTAAATCATTCAAATTGGAATAGCCGCAATTATGTTAATAACCGGAAATAATTTCTGTATGAAATATTAACAAATTACAGTAGGTTTGTTGCCATTACAAAATTGAGAAAAATATGAAGTTTATTGTATCCTCATCCTCCCTTTTAAAGCAATTGCAACATATAAGCGGGGTAATTAGCGCCAATACCGTATTGCCCATTCTGGAAGATTTTTTGTTTGAAATAGAAGGGAAAAAACTGCATGTAGTAGCCACTGATTTGGAAACTTTAATGCGGGTGCAATTAGAAGTAGAAAGTAAAACCAACGGAAAAGTCTGCATTCCTGCTAAAATTTTAATGGATACATTAAAAAATATTGCTGACCAGCCACTCACTTTTGATATTGATAAAAATTATGCAGTTGAAATTACCAGCGATAATGGCAAGTATAAAGTAATGGGCGAAAATCCGGATAATTTTCCCAAAGAGCCGGTGGCAGATGATGCTACTGCCTTTACAATGACCAGTAGCGCCTTAGTTACTGCCATTAATAAAACCCTGTTTGCAGTTAGTAATGATGATTTAAGGCCGGCTATGACGGGTGTTTTTTTTGAATTAGGTTCAGAATCAGTTCAGTTAGTAGCTACAGATGCTCACCGATTGGTAAAATATAAACGTACCGACGCCAAAGCATCTGCCGATGATTCCTTTATTGTTCCCAAAAAACCATTGAACTTATTGAAAAATGCGTTGCCGGATAATGAAGATGAAATTAGCCTGAGTTATAACAGCAGCCATTTATTTGTAAGTCATGGACAAATACAAATGACCTGCCGCTTAATTGATGCACGTTTCCCCGATTATAAAGTGGTGATTCCTGTTGATAATCCATATAAACTGATTGTTAACAAGGCCGATTTTCAGAATGCGTTGCGCAGGGTGAGTGTATTCTCCAACAAAAGTACCAATCAGGTAGCCCTCACCATTAGCAGTAATGAGTTGCATTTAATTGCCCAGGATGTTGATTTTAGTTTTGAAGGCAATGAAAGAATGGCTTGCCAGTTTGATGGAGGCGATTTACAAATTGCTTTTAATGCACGGTTTATGATTGAGATGCTGAATGCTGCCGATACTACCGAAGTGGTCATAGAATTATCTACCCCCACCAAAGCAGGTATTATTAAACCATCTGAACAGGCCGAAAATGAAGAATTGGTGATGTTGGTAATGCCATTGATGCTGAATAATTAAACCTTCTTACATTTTTTCTAATATACAGCCCCGCCAACTGCGGGGTTTGTTTTTTATACAATTGCAATTTTTTGTAAATTGGGTACAATTGTTTGCCATTATGATAGAAAACCTCATTGAACATTTTCAAACACTTGACCGGCATCCGGTAGAGCGGATGGTGATTTTAGTGGCCGGTTTATTGTTTTTCTGGATTTGGGAAGGTGCTATACCCTTGGTGCCCCTTCACTACAAAAAAAATAAAGTACACCATGCCGGCGTAAATTTTGCATTTACAGTTATTCATTTAATCATTCATACCTTCTTAGCTGTTTTTATTATTGAACTAAGCGATTGGTGCGCAGCCAGAGGTTTTGGTTTGGTATATTGGGTACATGCAGGAATTTGGGGAACCATTTTAATTTCATTTTTGGTATTGGATTTTTTTGGCGGATGGCTGGTGCATATTACACAACATAAAGTTGCGTTTCTCTGGCGTTTTCATGTGGTGCATCATGCCGATAATAATGTAGATGTTACCACCGGCTTACGCCACCATCCTGTTGAAAGTGTATTGCGTGGCTTGTTTTTCTTTTTGGGAATTGCAGCCAGTGGCGCACCCATGTATGCGGTGATGATTTTTCAAACCATATTGGTAGCCGATACCGCATTTACACATGCAAATTTACGGTTGCCCGGATGGTTAGATAAGGGTATGAGTTATGTACTCGTTTCGCCCAATATGCACAAAGTACACCACCATTGGCAGCAGCCGTATACCGATAGTAATTATGGTGCCATAATTTCTATTTGGGATCGGTTATTGGGCACATTTAAAAATTTGGCCCCAAATAAAATTAAATATGGGTTAGATAAATATTATCCCAATCAAAAAGATGAAGATTTTATGCAGCTCCTAAAACAACCTTTTCAAAAAATTAAAGAGTAGTTTTCTAAATCTGCCATCTTTGTAAAAAAAATTGCATGAAGATTGTTGCACTAATCCCTGCCCGTTATGCTGCTACCCGTTATCCTGCCAAATTAATGCAGTTGCTGGGCAATAAAAGCGTCATTCGCCATACTTACGACAATACTGTTGAAACCCAGTTGTTTGATGAAGTTTGGGTAGTAACAGACAGTTCTGCTATTCATAATGAAATTGTAGCGCACGGAGGAAATGCCATGATGAGCAAAAAAAATCATGAAAGTGGCAGTGATCGGATAGCCGAAGCTGCAGAACAATTGGATGCAGATATTATTGTAAATGTGCAGGGCGATGAACCCTTTGTTCAAAAAGAACCCTTGCAAAAATTATTGAATGTTTTTACTGATCCACAAGTGCAGGTTGCCTCTTTAATGCAGGTTTTGCAAGATGAAAAACTGATTGCTGACCCCAATTATGTAAAAGTGGTTGTTGATAAAAACAATAATGCTTTATTTTTTAGTCGTAGTGTTATTCCTTATAGAAGAGATACTGCCACAACGCCGGTTTATTATGAGCATATTGGTGTTTATGCATTTAAAAAGCAATTGTTACTCAATTTTACAAACTGGCCCATTACTCCGCTGGAAGCTGCCGAAAAAATTGAATGTCTGCGTTACTTAGAAAATGGCGTGCCCATTAAAATGGTGGTTACGGAATATATGGGTGTTGAAATTGATACACCGGATGATTTGGAAAAAGCAGGTAAATTATTACAAGAGAAAAAAGATAATTAATCAGCACGCTCCACTATTTTTTTTACAACTATTACATAAGTGGTTTTGATTGTTTATTTTAACCGGTAAAATATTAATCCAAAAGATTATAACACTTAAAACAACAACTTATGAACGACTTTTCTTTTGCTTTATTTGACACCATTGCATTTGCTTATTTGGCCATTATTTTATTAGTGCTGATAGCACAATGGAAGATTTTTGAAAAGGCCGGACAACCTGGATGGGCTTGCATTATTCCCATTTACAATTTTATTGTTTTAATGCGGGTAATTGGTAAACCCTGGTGGTGGTTGCTGCTAATGCTGATTCCTGTTGTAAACATTGTATTTGCCATTTGGTCGGTAAACCTGCTTTCTAAAAGTTTTGGAAAAGAAGAAGGCTTTACAATTGGCTTATTGATATTGCCATTCATCTTTTATCCTATTCTGGCATTTGGTGATGCTACTTATAAAGGCCCTGCGGGGAATAATTATGTAGCCCTGACGTAAGCATTTCATAACCAATCAAACCTTTACCTGACATGCCTGCGCTGTAAATGATACAGGGCAGGCTTTTTTATATCGCTTCTAATTAATTTAACCTAAGCTTACATACCTTTACGCAGTATTTATACATTAATTTTGTTTGAACTTTTCGTTAAAGCTATTGTTAATACAATTCCTGTGAATGTGCCTTCAAAATAAGCAAGAATTTTGCTATGCATCTCATGTTTAAAACTGTGTTCATGAAAAAAAATTTACTATTCTATGCAATGGTATGCATCATTAATAGTTCGGTATTTGGGCAGTTGAAATTGTATGGCGAAAATTTTCGTCCTCAGTTTCATTTTACGCCTGAACATAATTGGATGAATGATCCTAACGGATTGGTATTTTACAAAGGGCAATACCATTTATTTTATCAATATAATCCCTTTGCCAATGTGTGGGGGCACATGTCATGGGGCCATGCCGTGAGTAAAGATTTAATTCATTGGAAGCAATTGCCTGTTGCATTAGAGGAAGAAAACGGCATCATGATATTTTCCGGTTCTGCAGTAGCTGATGTTGAGAATACCAGTGGTTTTGGCTCAAAAGCCAACCCACCTTTGGTGGCTATTTATACCGGAAGTACCGATATGTTGCAAACACAAAATTTGGCTTATAGCATCGATAATGGATTACAATGGAAGAAATACAATGCCAATCCGGTGCTGAATGAAAACAAAAAAGATTTTAGAGATCCCAATGTATTTTGGTATGCACCGGAAAAACAATGGGTAATGAGTTTGTCTTATCCAGTTACACATCAAATTGCATTTTATGGCTCAGCCAATTTAAGAGACTGGAAGCAACTGGGAGTTTTTGGTCCGGCAGGCGATACTTCCGGGGTTTGGGAATGCCCCGATTTAATGAAAGTGCCCGTAATGGGGCAACCGGGAATGTATAAATGGGTGCTTTTCACTTCGCAAAATGCAGGCATGCAATATTTTGTAGGCAATTTTAATGGTAAAAATTTTGTAAGCGAAAATCCGAAATCAAAAATTTTAAAACCCGATTTTGGTACCGATTATTATGCGGCCATAGTCTATCATTCCAATCCCTTGGGAAAGCCCGTCAGCATAGGTTGGGTGAACAACTGGAATTATGCCAACGAAATTCCAACCTATCCCTGGAAAGGTACCGCAGCATTACCCAGAACTTTACAACTTAAAAAAATAAACGATGGTTGGCAGTTAATTCAAACCCCGGTGCCTGCTTTGCAATTATTACGAAAACAATCGGTGGTTTATTCCGTTAAAAACCTCACTAAAAAATCAGATACCCTCTCTTTTAAAGGAAATGTTTGGGAGGGTGAATTTATAATGCAACCGGCAGCAACCGGCGAAACCGGCATTCAATTGGCAGTTGGTAACGGACTGGGGATGACGATTGGTTATAATTCAGTTACAAAACAGGTATTTATTAACAGAAGTAATACACCCGATTATTTTAGTGCAGCATTTGCAGCAAGACCGGTTTCTGCAGCCCCTGTTCGTTTAGTGAATAATGAATTGAAATGGCAGGTGTTTTTTGATAAAAGTATTGTTGAAGTATTTGTAAATAATGGCGAACAGGTTTTTACAGTTCAGGTATTTCCAGGAGAAGAAAACAATGCCTTAACCATTTATAGTACCGGCGAAGGTGCTGTTTTTAAACGCATTACTATTTGGCCCATGAAATCAATTTGGTAATATTTTTCAAGCGCAGATGATATCTTTGTACAGCTTTCGGGTTGCAAATGATGGCACCGGCTTAACCCCGTAAAGCATTATAAGTATGCAATTCAGAAATTTTAAAATGATTGGCTATGTGGTATATGGCCGTGGTAGTTTTAATCAGTTAGATGAAATTTTAGCACCGCAACGTAAAGGTGATGCCCCAATGGTATTTTTAGTGGATCATTTTTTTAAAGATAAACCCTTGGTGAACCGAATACCGGTAAGAGGAAAAGATAGAGTGATATTTGTAGATGTTACCCATGAGCCAAAAACAACGCAGGTAGATGCGCTGGCTCAACAATTAAAAAATGAATTTGGTACCATTAGCGGGGTAATAGGAATAGGTGGTGGCAGTACCATGGACTTAGCAAAGGCGGTATCGTTAATGATGACCAATCCCGGATCGTCAGCAGATTATCAAGGATGGGATTTGGTAAAATTCCCCGGCGTTTATAAAGCAGGTATTCCTACACTTAGCGGTACTGGTGCCGAAGTTTCCAGAACAACAGTATTAACCGGCCCCACCCGTAAATTGGGAATGAATTCTGATTTTACTCCGTTTGATCAAATAGTACTTGATCCGGAACTAATAAAAGACACTCCGGTTAATCAACGCTTTTATACAGGAATGGATTGTTACATACATTGTATAGAAAGTTTACAGGGTACTTATTTGAATGATTTTAGTAAAAGTTACGGCGAAAAAGCCTTGCAACTTTGCCAAAAAGTTTTTTTAGAAAAAGAGGTGTGGGATGATGAAAGCGATAACCAGTTAATGATGGCCTCTTATGCCGGTGGCATGAGTATTGCTTATTCGCAAGTGGGTGTAGCACATGCCGTAAGTTATGGTTTAAGTTATTTGTTAGGAACAAAACATGGTATTGGTAATTGTATTGTAATGAACCATTTGGAAGAATATTATCCGGAAGGAGTTGCTGAGTTTAAGCAGATGGTTGAAAAAAACAAAGTTGAAATTCCAACCGGTATTTGCAAAGGCCTTACCGATGCACAGTTGGAAACCATGATGGACGTATCAATGGGAATGAAACCTCTGTGGGAAAACGCACTGGGTAAAGACTGGGAAAAAATTATGACCAGAGATAAGCTAAGGAAACTCTACGAAAAATTATAAATTCAACCAACAAAAAGGCAATACCGTTACGTGTATTGTCTTTTCAATTTTATTTTATTGTTTATTAATTTGTTACTTTTATTCAAGTACTGTAACTACATCTTCTTTTTTATCTGTGATTGTTCCAATTACTTCGGCATATAAATGATGAGATTGCAATAATTGTTGCACATCAGACAGGCCTTCTGCTGCAACAGCAATTAACAAACCGCCATTGGTTTGTGGGTCCGGTAGAATAATGGCAGCTTCATCCTGATTAATTTGATTAGAAAAATGAATTTTATGTCCATAACTATCCCAGTTTCTTTTAGTGCCGCCGGGTATGGTTTTCATGGCTATATATTCTTTTGCTTTACTTAACACCGGAACCTTACTGTAATACAATTCTGCAGAAAGATTACTTCCTTCACACATTTCTACCAAATGCCCCAGCAGGCCAAAGCCGGTTACATCGGTCATCGCATGAACTGCGGTAAATGCACCTAAATCTTCTCCTGCTTTATTCAATTGTGTAAGCTGCCGTATCATTAACTGTAAATCCGGTTCCGTTAAAAGATTTCTTTTTTGAGCTGTAGAGAGTAAACCAATACCCAAAGGTTTGGTTAATAATAAAACATCACCTTTTTGTGCAGTGCTGTTTTTTTTCAAATGCTCAATAGCTATCAATCCATTTACGGCCAAACCAAAAATTGGTTCGGGGTTGTCTATGCTGTGTCCACCGGCCAATGGAATACCGGCTTCTTTACAAATGGCTCTGGCACCTTCTATTACCTGTTGTGCAACACTGGCAGGTATTTTATCAACCGGCCATCCTAAAATAGCAATAGCCAAAACAGGTTTTCCGCCCATGGCATATACATCGCTAATGGCATTGGCGCCTGCAATTTTTCCAAATGCAAAAGCATCATCAACGATGGGCATAAAAAAATCGGTGGTACTAATCAATGCGGTACCGTTACCCAGGTCATATGCCGCTGCATCATCTTTTTGATGATTGCCTACCAGTAATTTTTGATTGTCTGGTGCCGTTACGTTCAATTGCAGAATTTGATCCAACACCTGCGGTGCTATTTTGCAGCCACAGCCTGCACCATGCGAATATGCGGTTAATTTAACGAAAATACTATCAGCCATCCTGTTTTGTTTTTAGTAGTGTAGTTAGTAAATAAGTATTGTTGCTTGCATTGGTAGATGGGGCATCTAACTTTGTAACCATCTGCTCAACATGCGCTCTGTTATACAATCCTTTGGTATAGGCTTTATCATAATACTGCAATAAAATAGCAAAACAATCTTTTATATTGTCTTCCAGTAAAAAATTGATAGCGTTTTTGGTAGCCAAACCGCCTAACCTTTTTTTAATACGTAGAATGGCATTTACAATTTTTTCTTTTGGGGCTGAGCCATAGGTTAACATTATTTCATCCAGTCTTGCTTCAAAAGGAATATTGAAAAAATAAACAGGCGCATGGCGCATTTGTTCAAAAAAAGACAGGGGTATGTTTATATTTCCAATGCGTTGACTTTCATCTTCCAGCCAAATGGTAGCATTGTGTTTTACTGCCTTTGTTTGTAATTGATACAATTGCGTTGCTAAATTATTTTCAAACATTTCCTGTGTGGGTTGTGCAGGGGTATCGAGCCCGCCAAATGCAGAGCCTTTGTGCCGGGCCAGTCCCTCCAAGTCAATAACCGGATATTGTTGTTTGGCTAATTGCTGTAATATTTTTGTTTTGCCACTGCCTGTATAACCACCAATAACGCGTAATACATATTTTTTTTCAAACTGATGCAACACCCATTGCCGGTAGGCCTTGTATCCACCCTGCAATGTATATACCTGAAAGCCATATAAATTCAACAGCCATGCTACACCTGCACTGCGCATGCCGCCACGCCAGCAATGCACTAAAACAGTTGATTGAATGTTATTATTTGTTTTCAAGATGTTTTCAACCGTTTCAATCATGGGCACCATTTTTTGTGCAAAAAATGGTAGTGCCGTTTTAATAGCCTGCTGTTTGTTAATTTGTTTATAGTGGGTACCTACAATAGTCCTTTCTTCGTTAGTAAAAAGCGGCAACGAAAATGCTTGTGGAATATGCGCATGTTCAAACTCTGCCGGACTTCTCACATCAAACACCGGATATTGTTGCGCTAATGATAAAAATGCATCGATATGTATTGTTTCAATAGCCATTGCCTGCAAATGTACAAGCATTGAGCATCATTGCTTAGCCGGGATGAATTAAAATTGAATATACTTGCATGAGCGGTGGGCAGGTGGTTGTAAGGTGCAGGGAACTGTATACATCTCCTTTTTGCAGTCAAATTAAAATTAGAGATTAGGTGCCTGTTTTACTATAAAAGCAAATGGTGTTTTCACAAATACATTTCCGCAGCCTATAACTTTTCCTGAATAACCCTTAAATTGATATATGGAAAACATAAATTCGTATTTTGTGAAAGATAATTTTAAGCTGAGTTCAACAAAACAGTGCAATTCCTGTCTATCGAAATTTAAAGAATGTTGAAATTAAAAAAAGTGATCACCAATGAAAACTTTTTGCCTCCTGCAAAACGCAATAAAAAATTAAATCAATAATGACGTTAATCCTATACATATTCCTTCCCGTTCTTGCGATACTAATCATCGTAAACATCGTGCTCACCCTCAGGGCAGGTAAGCAAACTGCAGGTAATGAATTACACGAAATCAAAATTTTTATTGGAAATATGATTTCCAATTTGAAAGACACCGAGAAAAACCTGAAAGATGAATTTGTTACCAATCGAAGAGAAAGTGCAGAAACAGCGAGAGATTTAAGAGGCGAAATTGGCGAGCAACTCAACAAATTCACGCAAACCTTTTCAGAGCAATTCGGCAACCTGACCAAATCCAACGAAGAAAAGTTAGAAGTTATCCGCAAAACTTTTGAAGAAAAATTAGTTGCCTTTCAAAAAAGCATAGACAGTAACAGCAAGGAAAGCAGAACGGAACTAAAAGAAAATCTGGATGTGTTTAAGCGGGAATTAAACGATGCTTTAAAAGATTACAAAGAACGATTAAAAGAACAGTTTACAGCATTTGAAAGAAGTCAGCAAACACAAAACGCCGCTAACAGCGAAAAAATTTCTGAACTCAAATCTTCTTTAGAAACATCGGTAAAAACCATGCAGGAAGGCAATGAGAAAAAATTGGAAGAAATGCGCAAAACCGTTGATGAGAAACTCAATGAAACTTTGGAAAAACGACTTGGTGAATCCTTCAAACAGGTGAGCGACAGATTAGAAGCCGTTCACAAAGGTTTGGGCGAAATGCAAACCCTGGCTGTAAGTGTGGGCGATTTGAAAAAAGTGATGAGTAATGTAAAATCGCGAGGTGTTTTGGGAGAATACCAATTACAGAACATCATTGAAGATTTATTAACGAATGAGCAGTATGAGAAGAATGTAAAAACAAAATCAGGAAGCGGTGCTGTAGTAGAATTTGCTATTAAGATGCCCCACGGCAACAATTTAGAGAAAACACTTTGGTTGCCAATAGATTCAAAATTTCCGAAAGAAGATTATGAAGCATTGGTGGATGCTTATGAAAAAGGGGATGCTGAAAAAATTGATGAATACCGAAAGGCTTTTATCAATGGAATTAAAAAGAACGCAAAAGACATCAAAGAAAAATACATTGACCCACCGAATACAACCGAATATGGCATTATGTTTTTACCTTATGAAAGCTTATTTGGTGAAGTTTTAAGGGTTCCCGGACTTTTTGAGCAGTTGCAAAAAGATTATAAAATTACCATAACAGGCCCAACAACTTTAAGTGCTTTACTCAATAGCTTGCAAATGGGCTTTAGAACTTTGGCCATTGAAAAACGCAGCAGCGAAGTTTGGGACTTGCTGGGTGCAGTGAAAACCGAGTTTGGGCAGTTTGGTGATGTATTAGCCAAAACCAAAAAGAAACTCATTGAAGCTACGAATGTGATTGATACATCTGAAGTACGCACCAGAGCCATTGAGCGTAGGCTAAGAAATGTACAGGAATTGCCTGCCGGTGAATCGAAAATTATTTTAGATACCAATGAGGATGCAATAGATGATGTTGCATCTTAAATGCTATTGAAGCATATGTTAGTATGCCTTTAGGGTATGATGTAAATTGCCAGCACAAAATAACACTTATTAAATTATTAAAAAACCCCAGCTAATTACCAGATGCGGGTTTTTTGAAAATATTTACGTGTTTTATCGGTTCATACTGGCTAAAAACTCTTCATTGTTTTTGGTGCCGCGCATTCTTTTTAATAATTCCGTCATGGCTTCTTCGGTATTCATATCATTCAGGAACAGACGAAGAATGTTCATCCGTTGCAAGGTTTCTTTATCCAACAGCAAATCATCGCGGCGAGTGGAAGAACCCACCAAATCAATAGCCGGGTAAATACGGCGGTTAGCTAATTTGCGATCTAATACCAATTCCATATTACCGGTTCCTTTAAATTCTTCAAAAATTACTTCATCCATTTTGCTGCCGGTATCAATTAAAGCGGTTGCCAGAATGGTGAGTGAACCACCATGTTCAATTTTACGGGCTGCACCAAAAAATTGTTTGGGTTTTTGCATGGCATTGGCTTCCACACCACCACTCAATACTTTACCGCTGGAAGGTGCAACGGTATTGTGTGCCCTTGCCAAACGGGTAATACTATCCAACAAAATCACTACATCATGGCCACATTCTACCAATCGTTTTGCTTTTTGAAGGGCAATGGTAGAAACTTTTACATGTTTTTCTGCAGGCTCATCAAATGTTGAGGCAATTACTTCTGCCCGCACACTGCGTTCCATATCGGTAACCTCTTCAGGCCTTTCATCAATTAAAACCACCATTAAATAACATTCCGGATGGTTGGCGGCTATGGCATTGGCCACGGCCTTTAACAACATGGTTTTACCCACTTTAGGTTGTGCCACAATTAAACCACGCTGGCCTTTACCAATGGGCGTAAATAAATCCATGATGCGGGTGCTGTAATCGTTGGCAGAAGTAAATAAGTTTAATTTTTCGAAAGGGAATAAAGGGGTAAGATAATCAAAAGGCACACGGTCTCTTACTTCGTCAGGACGCTTGCCGTTAATGGCATCTACTTTCAATAGTGCAAAATACTTCTCTCCTTCTTTAGGCGGACGAACGGAACCGGAAACCGTATCGCCGGTTTTTAAACCAAATAATTTTATTTGAGAAGGGGAAACATACACATCATCGGGTGAGCTTAGATAATTATAATCGCTGCTCCTTAAAAAGCCATAGCCATCGGGCATCATTTCTAATACACCTTCTCCACCAATTACACCATCAAACTCAATATTAAAGACCTGCTGACGCTGATGTGGCCGCTGATGTGGTACCGAAGGTTCGGTTTGCGGATTTTGATTTTCTTCCGAATTTTCTTTTGCTTCTTCACTGCTTTCTGTTCTGGCAGTATTGTCGTTGGTATTTTTTGGAGCCGGGTGATGGTGTTCCCTTGCTGCTTTTTTCTCTCTTGCTGCTTTTTCTTCAGTAGCCTGCAACATTTGTTGTGCCAATAAAGCCGTTTTCTCATCTAAGCTGCCGGGTTCCTGTACTTTTTCAACAAGTGCTTCTTCCGTTTTTTTGGATTTGCGATGACGCATAATGGGCCTGTTACTGCCTGCATTGCCTGTTTCTTCAGTTTCGGGTTCGTCCTGCATTACAATAGCTTCTTCAGTAGTATTGCCGGTGGTGGCTTTTACCGTTGCAGCTTTTTTGGGTTT
Source organism: Hydrotalea lipotrueae (assembly GCF_019249625.1). Lineage (NCBI taxonomy): Bacteria > Pseudomonadati > Bacteroidota > Chitinophagia > Chitinophagales > Chitinophagaceae > Hydrotalea > Hydrotalea lipotrueae. The sequence continues at coordinate 77,788 of NZ_JAESDL010000013.1, forward strand.
GCCGGTTGATTTTTTTGCAACCTTTTTATCTTGTTTTTCACTCGCTTCCACAGCCTGACTGTCCAGAATCTTATAAATCAAATCCTGTTTATCTAATTTTTTGGCGTTGGTAATTTTTAAATTTTCGGCAATGTCCAGTAGTTCTGGAACCAGCATGTCGTTCAGTTGTAAGATGTCGTACATAGAATGTGTTAAATAGAAAAATTTTCTTTAGCGTTCTCGATGTGTTTTTTAATAATGCAATTGAGACTTGAAAATGATTGGTATTTGCGGAAAAGAGGTAAACTGATATGTCTGCGGGATTGGCGTTCGTGTCAAACCAGTTTGTTTCCGCTGCAATGTTACTGTAAAATGTTCAAAATAAAGAAATATTTCTTTGAAACAGGTATAAAAATAGTGAATTATCATAAAAAGCAGGCCGGATTTTGTTTGAAATTGCAGGTGTAAAGCCATTTTCATTGCCATGAATGGCTGTATCTTTGCAGCCCTGTATTTTTCCGTATACGAATCATTTAAAAGCAGCCAAATGTTGAATCAACGCATTAAAATTAAGGCCTTATTGCAACAAGTGCCAATTGGTACCGAAGTAACTGTAATGGGTTGGGTACGTACTTTTAGAAATAACCAGTTTATTGCCTTAAATGATGGCAGTACCAATAATAATCTTCAGGTTGTTGTAAATCTTGGCATGTTGCCCGAACAAACTTTAAAACGCATTACTACCGGGGCATCTTTAAAAGTACAGGGTACTATTGCAGCCAGTGTTGGTAAAGGCCAGTCTATCGAACTTCCGGCTTCCTCAATTGAGATATTGGGTGATAGCGATCCGGAAAAATACCCGCTTCAACCCAAAAAACATAGTCTGGAGTTTTTGAGAGAAATTGCACACCTGCGTTTTAGAACCAATACTTTTGGTGCTGTTTTCAGAATCAGACATTCACTTGCTTTTGCCGTACACCAGTTTTTTAATGAAAGAGGATTTCTTTATTTACATACTCCCATTATTACCGCCAGCGATGCAGAAGGCGCCGGTGAAATGTTTCGCGTAACCACACTGTCCTTTGACGGCACACCCAGAAATGAAGATGGATCTGTTAACTTTAAAGAAGACTTTTTTGGAAAATCTACCAATTTAACAGTAAGTGGGCAATTAGAAGGCGAGCTGGGTGCCATGGCGTTTAGTGAAATATATACATTCGGTCCCACCTTCAGAGCCGAAAACTCAAATACCACCCGCCATTTGGCTGAGTTTTGGATGATTGAGCCGGAAATGGCTTTTTATGATTTAGAAGACAATATGAACCTAGCCGAATCATTTATTCAATACCTGATTCGTTACGTAATGGGGCACAATAGTGATGATTTGCAGTTTTTAGACCAGCGCCTGGCAGAAGAAGAAAAACAAAAACCTGCCAATGAAAGAAGTGAACTGGGGTTATTGGACAAATTGAATTTTGTTGTGAATAACCAGTTTGAAAGAATTACCTATACAGAAGCCATTCAAATATTATTAGACAGCCCCGCCTATAAGAAAAAGAAATTTAAATATGAAGTAAGCTGGGGGATAGATATGCAAAGCGAACATGAACGGTATTTGGTAGAAAAACATTTTAAGAAACCGGTGATTGTTACTGGGTACCCCGCCGCCATTAAAGCTTTTTATATGCGGATGAATGATGGATGCGAACCGGGTAAGGAAACCGTTGCCGCCATGGATATTTTAGCACCTGGTATTGGTGAAATTGTTGGCGGTTCACAAAGAGAGGAGCGTTTGGAAGTTTTGCAAAAAAGAATGGAATCGATGCATATACCTGTTGAAGAAATGAGCTGGTATTTAGATACTCGCCGCTTTGGAACGGTGCCACATGCCGGCTTTGGTTTGGGTTTTGAAAGAATGGTACAATTTGTAACAGGAATGACGAATATTCGTGATGTAATTCCTTTTGCACGTACCCCAAAAAATTGCTCTTTTTAAATAAATATGTTGCTTGCAGGTAGAATGTTTTGCTGCAAAAATAAAATTTAGAATAATTTTTAGGGAATCTTGTAATAAAATAATTGTACTTCCCTATATTTGCTGCCCCGTAAGGGCAAGGATGGTGCGGTAGCTCAGTCGGTAGAGCAAAGGACTGAAAATCCTTGTGTCGGCGGTTCGATCCCGCCCCACACCACCAAAAAAGCTTCGAACGAATACTTCGAAGCTTTTTTTATGTGTATTCAGATATCTTCATCGTGCAAATTTTCATAATGAAAATGCAAGAGGGATTTTTACATACAAAGTATTTTCATCGTAGCAATAGCCTGTATCTCTTTTTGCGCTGTAAGCAATGCGGTTTTAAAATTTGTATCCGTGATAAGGCCGGTATTTGTCAAATTAAAATAATAATCAATACCTTCATGCAAATTGTTGATATAGCTTGTAAAATATTTGGTTCTGTTTGTACTGTTTAACTGCCCATCTTCTTCCAATTGTTCCTTTAAATAAGCAATGTATAAATGTAATTCTGCAATAAAAACATGCGGCCTGTTGTTATTGGCTAATATATTGGTTCTGCCATAAATGTGGTCTACCATATTTTGCAGTGATACTATTTTTGAAAAATGAGCAATATTTGGTCCCGGGCAAATATTAATTGCTTCATAATTTTTAACAAAACTAATATTGTACACAGCGGCTGCTGCATTACTTAATCCCACACATAAACATTCTTTGTCTAACACCTCTTTTAACCGATGCTCATATTCATGATAAGGTAATTTCAGCGATTGTAATTGTGCAATTTTTAATTGCTGATATTTAATAGAAGCAGTACAAACAGGTTCTTCCGTAAACTCTGTATTAAATGCCAAATGTTTTTCAGTACAAGGGCTGCCGGGTTTTCCACGGCTGATTCTGTCATTTTTTTCTTTATCGGCAGTGGTACCCCGTAAATAGTGAAACCGAACACCTAAGGGAGAATTTTTGCTTAATACCACATCCTCTTTTCCTGCAGCACACAATAAATGCAGAGTGTCTTCATCAACCGTTGTAGCTTCGGGAACCAATAAAAATGGTGTTCCCCATCCAATACTGTCTACCTGAAAGAACTGTTGTAAAAAATTTGCTTCTTCAGCAGTGCCAATGCCACCCTGAATAGTAATTTTAATAGGTGGAGGATGGTTGGCAATATGCCTTTTTTTTGCAAGATTGCTTTGATAATATAATTCAAAAAGCGTATGGGTTAATTCCTCTTTTTTTGTTTTGAAGGTTTCTAAAATGGGGCCCATTAAATATCCATCTGTGGCAAAAGCATGGCCGCCGCAGTTTAGGCCGGATTCTATTCTAAACTCGCTCACCCAAATTCCTTTTTTGGCTAAATATTTTCCCTGAATCAATGCAGAACGATAATCGCTTACTTTAATCGCTATTTTCTTTTTGAAATTTCCTTCCTCATCTGCTGCAAATTGTGGGCATTTTTCTAAATAGTTATACACTCGTGGATTCATTCCTGCAGAAAAAATAATGGTTGAATTGCTCAGGTCGCTATTGGCATAACCCCTCAATGCGGCTACCGCATCTGAGCCATCTTCTAATAATGTACCATTTTTATCATAATTGTTTTTATCGGCCTTGGTCATTATGTTTACATCAATACTGCCGGCTGTAATTTGTTGACGCAGTAGTAGTGCTGAGTTTATTTTTTCATCCGTATCATCCGTCTGCATCAATAATTTGTACACTTGTTTCCATTTATTGTTATCGGGCAACAATTCAAAGTATTTTACAATATCTGATCCGGTTTCAAATGCTGCCTCTTTTACTTTTTCAATTTGCTGTTGTACAATTTTATTGACCAGATTTAAATAATCTGTAATTCTTTTGGCCCGATAATCTTGTTCTGTTGCAGGTATTGGGAAAAATTTTTCCTGAACGGAATGATAATAATACCGCCGCATCATTTCAATTAAATTATCTTCTACAATAGAAATAGCAGAAGCAATACCAAATCTGGCTACTTTAATGGGCGAATCAATTGTATAAGCCAGGCCCATTACCGGAATATGAAAGGAGTGGGGAGCAGTATGTTGCATCATGATTAATGAGTTAAAAGAGTTTAAGTATAGCGGTTTATTTTATTGTGTGGGGGAGTTGGCCATATAATGCTTTCTCTTTTCTGCTGCATGATAAGCTTCTTTTTCTTTTTTTGTTTGAATCAACAATTTGTTTACCGACGTTTTTTTGCAATATGATCTAATGCTACAAAACAAAAATATGCTTCGCTAATTAAATAGGGCTGGCCTTCTAAAACTGAACAGGCATAGGCTTTTACAAATACTTCCATTGATGTGTTGAATGTTCGTGTAATGGTTGCATGAATGCTAATGATATTACCAACTTGCACAGTGTTTTTAAAATCGGCTTTATAAACAGCAGCAGTAACACAAATGGTACCAGTATGTGTTTGCGCACAAATTGCACCCACAATATCCATCCATTTTAATAAGCGGCTGCCTTGCAATATTCCCATCGGATTGGTATCATTGGGACAAACAATTTCAGTTTTTGTTGTTGCAGATATTTTAGGACTTTTTGCTTTCACGGCTCAAAAAGAAAGTATTTCTTTTTGAAATAAAATGATTACTGTCATGTTTTAAACAAAAGCATCAAAATAGTTTTGTTGCCCTGCTTTAATAAGCAATATTGAAAGCATCAATTAACAAAACGGAAGTAATGATACAGGTAACCAAGATTTTTAAATTTGAAATGGCACATGCCATTTATGGATATGATGGCCCTTGTAAAAATATACATGGACATTCTTATGTACTTCATGTTTCTGTTACGCTTAAAAATGCTACAGATGAATATTTACTTGCTCCAGGATTTGTGATTGATTTTAAAATGTTAAAAAAAATTGTAAATGAAGCCATTGTTCAGCAATTAGATCATAGCGTGGTAGTGTCTAAGGCATTTATACAGGCGCATCCACAGTTAGCAGATTTAAGTAATGTTCGTATTTGGGAAATGGAACCCTCGGCTGAAAATATAATATCGTATATTCAGAAACAATTACAATTATTATTGCCCGATGCCATTCAACTTCAAAAGCTGCAATTATTTGAAACGGCCGATTCCTATGCGGAATGGATCAATACTAAAAGCCGGTTTCATGAATGATGAAGCCGGCTTTCAACATAGTAATATTATTCAATTTTTTAATTTTTAGAACAGTACTGTTTTTTAATTCAACAAGTTATCTAAAAAATCTTTAGCCCAAAAATCAATATCATAATAGGCAACCTGTTCATATAAACGTTGTAAGCGCATTTGTGCATCACCCTCGCTCATCAACAATGCCTGCACTAACCCTTCTTTTAATGAGCGGGCATCATATGGGTTGGTTAATACGGCATAAGGCAACTCAACTGCGGCGCCTGCAAATTCAGATAATATAAGCACCCCTTTAGCATTGGGTAATTGTCCTTGCACAGCCACATATTCTTTGGCAACCAAATTCAAACCATCGCGTAAAGGGGTAATCCAAGCAATATCGGCAGCTGCATAATAAGATATGATTTCTTCGAAAGGAAAAGAACGAAAGAACAAGCGAATGGGTACCCATTGCATGTTGGCATACTTACCATTAATTCTGCCAACAGCATGCTCCAGATCATGTTGTGTTTTTTCATAAATTTTCATGCCCTGTGCCGGTGGTGTACAAATATTTACCAATTCAACTTTGCCATGAAATTCAGGATAATCATGTAAAAACTGTTCAAAAGCCATTACTTTTTCAAGCGGGCCTTTTACATAATCGAGCCTCTCTACACTAATAATCATTTTTTTATTGGTAAATAGGTTTTTAATTTCTTTAATTTTTTTAAGGGTTGATGCCTGTTGCATTAATGATTGAATGTATTGCACATTTATACCTACCGGATTAGCACCTAATTTTACTTTGCGCTGTGCAGTATCAATCATTGTAGTCATTTGTTGTACACCCAGCGCAGTGCTATAAGTTAAATAGCGTGGTGCACAATTCGTTTTTTCAACCTCAGTTACCGGAAAAAGGCTTTTGGCAACGTCAACAAAATTTTCAACATAACGTGGAATATGAAAGCCAATGTAATCGCATTGCAATAAACTGCCAATTATTTCGCCGCGCCAGGGAAGAATATTAAAAGTATCGGCTGAGGGAAATGCAGTGTGATGAAAGAATGCGATGGTAACATCGGGCCTTAGTTCGCGTAAGAAGCCCGGCACCAACCACAAATTATAATCATGAATCCAAACAATGGCATTATGGTCGGCTTGTTCTGCGGCTTTTTCGGCAAATAGTTTATTGATGTTTACGTAATGATCCCAATGGTGGTGATTAAATTTTGCTTTATCAATAAATGAAAATATAGTAGGCCAAAATGCCTCTTTCGAAAACGATTTATAAAATATTTCTATTTCTTTTTTGGTGATGCCAATTCTAGACGCCATTAAGTTGGGGTACTTCTCTTTGTCAATATACAAATTGCGGAGTGGTTCACTTTTTTTTGATACTTCTTCCCATGCTATCCAAACTCCGGAGCGACCGTTGGCAAAAAATCCCTGAAGTGTTGGTAGAATGCCATTGGGGCTTTTGGGTGCAACCTGTTGCTTTTGACCGTTTACTTCAATAGTTTCGTAGGGGAAACGGTGATACAACATCAATATTTGCGGAATATCGCTGCTTTCTTTATGAATGATGATTTCATCTAATTCGGTAATGTGTTCAGACAAGTTTTCAAATTGTTCAATGGCTTCTAAAATGCCACCGGCGCCTGCAGCCTTTGCCTGATATACTTTTTGCAATGGTTGTGTTGCTTTTATCAGAGCTTCTTCAGCATTTCCTACTACTACGCCTTTAAATCCGCATTGGTACATAGCCAAATCGTTTAACGTGTCGCCAGCCACTAAAACCTTATCTGTATTTTCATTTAAGTATTGAATTAATTTGGTAAGTGTAGAGCCTTTATTCACTCCTTTTGGTAAAATATCTAAGTATTTTCCTGCAGAGTGAATAACGTCACAGCCCAATCCACTTGCTTTATCCGCAAACACAGCTATTTCCGATTCGTTATTGAGGAAGAACGAGCAACGCCTTTGCTGTGGCACTTCCTGGTATTGTAGTGTAGCAATATCTTTCAGCTGTTCTAAAATTTTTAATTCGCCTGGCCAGTTTTGTTCAATTTCGTTTTGAATAGATTCAACAGATTCTAACGTATAGCCATTTACGATGGTGGCACCTACGTCGCAAATAATAAAATCGGGGTTTGGAATAATAGGGTCATTTAATAAAGGTATTACTGTTTCTAAGCCACGGCCTGTAACAAAAACGAGTTTGAAGTTTGCGTTTTTTCTGATAAGCCGGTATAACTTTTGTTTGTCAATACTTTTACCCCCTAAAAAAGTTCCATCAAGATCAGTTGCTAATAACATAATTAATTCGTTTTAACTTTATTGAAGTTGCTGTGCTAATAATTTTATTTCGTGGTAGGGATTGGCGTGTAAATGCAAAATGCGATAAACACTGTTAATAACCGGTACATGCAAGCCCAAGGGCTGAATGAATGGATGCAATTCTTTTGAAGCATAATAACCTTCTGCTACCATTTCCATAATCTGCAAGGCTTTTCTAACCTGAATGCCCCGACCTACCAATTTGCCGAGTGTTCTGTTTCTGCTAAAATCAGAATAGGCTGTCGTTAATAAATCCCCAAAATAAACAGAATCAAAATAGCCTCTTTCTTTAGGAGCGATGGTATTAACAATGTGTTGTACTTCACGCATGGCATTACTGGTTAATACTGCTCTGAAGTTATCGCCATATTGCAGGCTGTCTGCTATGCCATTGGCAATTGCAATAATGTTTTTTAAGATGGCTACATATTCTACTCCTTTTGGATCAGTGTTTGCAATAGTTTTAATATAAGGTAACTGTAAACAGTTTCGTAGTTTGCTAACTTTTATTTCGTCATCACCTGCAATAGTAATGTAGGTGTATTTGTGTAATGCAATTTCTTCTGCATGGCAGGGGCCACTTAATACCATGCAATTATTTTTTAATTGCAGGTTTTCATGAATATACATGCTCGGTATTTGCCCCGAGCCGGGTACAAATCCCTTAATAGAAACAACCACCTGAGCGGTTTGTAACCATTCGGGCTTTAATGATTGAACTGTAGTTTGAACATAAGCAGCGGGAACAGCAAAAATTACCCAGTCAGCACCACTCATGGCATCTTTAGCCTGAGTAGTAGGATGAATAAAATGAAGGTCTAAATCAGCCTGACTGAGGTAACGCGGGTTTCTTCCATTTGCAAGAATATAATCTGCCTGTTTTTTTGTACGAACAAGCCATGAAACAGAATTGCCACTCTCAGCAAAAATTTTTACCAGTGCTGTTGCCCAACTGCCGCTTCCAATAACGGCAATTTTTTCCGGCATCACTCAATAAATTAATAAAATAATGTATAAGATATTTGTAAAGTTAGCTTTTTTGAGTTAAAATGTATATTAGAATTACATTAGAGAACCGTAATACTGACAGACTGCAAACCTATATTAGCTGGTTGTGCAGAAGGAGCAGATGTAATAACTTAAACAAATACATTCAATAATAATACACCCGCTAATCCCAAAACAGATACAATACTTTCCATTAAAGACCATGATCTAAAAGTATCTTTCATGCTAACGTTAAAGTATTCTTTAAACATCCAGAAACCGGGATCATTTACATGCGAAAAGAAGAGGCTGCCTGAACCAATTGATAAAACCATTAAATTGGTATTTACACCCTGCGCAGTAAGATAGGGTAAAAGTATTCCGGCAGTTGTTAAACCCGCTACTGTAGAAGAGCCTACGCATACCCGAATTAGCGCAGCAATCAACCATCCCAATACCAATGGAGGAATGGCAGTACCTTCTAAAATATGAGCAATTTGGTTACTGACACCACTTTGTGTTAATATTTCTTTCAATGAACCGGCCCCGCCAATAATTAACAAAATCATCACCACATCTTTCACAGCTTCGCCATAACGGTTCATGGTAACTGAAATAGTTTCCTGTTCAGGCCCTTTTAAAAAAAAAGTGGCTGCTGCTAATGCAATGAGCAATGCTATGGATGGATTGCCCATAAAGCCTGATACTTGATATAGAAAACTTTCGGTATTACCCAATGATTGAATGCCGGTAGCCAAACCAATGAATAGCACAGGAATTAATGGCACAAAAAAACTAATGAATACACCCGGCAGTTTTCCCGTTTCAATTAATTGAATTTGAAAAGCCGATAAGGGTGTCGAGGCAATATTTTTTAACGAGGATGAAAACACAGGTCCTGCAATAATAACAGTAGGAATAGCAATGATGAGGCCATACAACAATGTAATACCCATGTTGGCATGAAATAATGCAACCAACGCAGAAGGGGATGGATGTGGTGGTAAAAAGCCGTGTGTTACCGATAGTGCTGCCAATAAAGGCAAGCCGGTTGCCACTGCCGGCAATTGATAACGATAGGTTACTGAAAAAATTAAGGGTACCATCAACACAAAGCCTACACCGTAAAACAGTGGAATGCCCACTACAAAACCCGTAAGGGTTAAAGCCCATGCAATATATTTTTTACCAAAAGCATGCACCAATGATTGTGCTATTTGCTGTGCAGCACCACTGGCTGCTACCTGTTTACCCAACATGGCACCTAATGCAATGATAATAACGAGTGAACCCAGCATATCGCCCATGCCCTTTTCTATCGATGTCATAATTGAAGCGGGTGGCAGGTGTAAAGCCAGCCCTGCAAATATGCAAACCACAATAAAAGCCAAAAAGGCATTTACTTTAGCCCATGTAATCAGTAATATGAGCAATACAATGGCAATGAATACAATGACAAGCAACATATTGATGAATTAGCAATGAATAATTAATTCCATGGTAAAAATTTTTCTTTTTGAATGGTTAATAACTGTGGAGGTTGGCTGTTTAATTTTTCACCATTCATTACTCTTGCATATTTTTCTAAGTAGGCTTCCGTCATTTTTTCTGCATTAAACATATCTTTGGCATATTCATGACAACGGATACGGCTATAACTTTCACTGGTTTCAATAGCTTTGGATAATTCCACTGCACTACTACTTAAAAAACCTACATCCGGTTGGATAATTTCCGGTAAAGAACCATACGGTGTACCAAATACAGGGCAGCCAAAGTACAAGCTTTCTGTTAATGCAATGCCAAACGGCTCGTGCCAGCGAACGGGAAATACCAAACCTTTGGATTGGTTTAATAAACGATTTTTTTCCTCGCCACCTACCATTCCGTAAAAATGAATACGCGGACTGGTGGTGAAACGAAAACCCATTCTAAAATTTAATCGGTTGCCACCCAAAACCATTAATTCTTCTTTTTTGGTTAACAAAATGGAATGAATGGCCCCTTTTACATTCTTTACCCGCCATGCAGCATCGCCTAAAAAATGAAACTGTTTTCTTTGATTATTTAAATCAGGCTTTCCATAATCATCCCAATCCATACCATTGTAAACAAAAGACTTGGAACCAAAACGTGCCGCATGATTTTTTGAAACAAATACGGTATTGATATCCAGCAATGTTGCATCATTTACATTGCCTTGCATATTAAATATGTATGGTTTTGTTATTTCTTCTCTTGGCATTAGATTAAAGTGTACAACATCAGCACTCTCAGGAATTTGTTTATTAATGGGCTTTTCAGGATTTAAAACAATAATATCTGCAAAAGATGAGGTAGAACCGGCCGGCACCAGAAAGGTTACTTTGTTACCCTTGGCCGCTAAAGTTTTGCCGAGATACCAAATTGCTCTTTCTGTTCCGCCATATTTTAGAACAGGAATTTTAGTGTTGTGTACAATTACAATATGCATATTGAGAAAGTTGAAAGATTTAAAAGTAATGATAAAAATATTGCCAGGTAAAAAAGGTGCTCAGAAAATAAAATAGATTTTGGCATCAAACAAAAAGTTCATTGTTTAAATGCATAAATACTATATGCCGGTTGTTGGAGAAAATTGAAACAAAAATTTATTGAATCAGCTTATATAATGTAAAGATGCCGGTTAATAAAATTAAAATAAGCACAATTTTTTTAAATTGTTTTTCTGAAACATGGTTTAAAATTTTCTTGCCAATATACGTGCCAATAATGCTAACTACTAACAGAATTGGAATTAAATACAAATCATGATTATGAACAAAACCATTGTGCCAGTATACCAAACTTCTGGAAACATCAATGCCCAAATCAATAATGGCAGAAGTAGCAATAAACACATCTGTTTGTAAATTAAAAGCACTAAGTACCAATGCCCTGATGGCTCCGCCGGTACCTACCAATCCGGCAACAAATCCTGAAACAGTACCGCCTGCAATAACATTGAGCAGCGAGGGATATGTTTGTATGTTTTTAAAAAACAGAAACAACAAACTAATTACAATTAAAAAAACGGATAATGCAATTTCTAAAAATTGAGTGGCAATAAATTGTGTGAGCCAGGCACCTACAATAACAAAGAGTACAGCCGGTATGCCCAAATAAATTATTAGCATTGTATCAATTCCTTTTCTGAAAAAAGCAATTTTAGAAATATTACTGGATACATGAAACAAAGCTGTAATGCCTAATACGGATTGAAAATCTAAAAAATAAGCAGCAATTGGAACAAAAAATAAAGAAGAGCCAAAACCACCCACTGTACCGGCTATTTCAGCCAGGAATGCTAAAAAAATAAATAGATATAAATGCTCCAAAGCGAATGTTATTGATGACTGCTATTTTGTATAGTTTACTGTAAAGCTGATACATTAACTGAATATTCAACCGCATTATTTTGCTACTTTTAAAATTTCTGCAAATCCGGGTTCACTAATCATAATGTCGGCATGGTGGTTTACCAATTCATCTTTTGAGCAAAAGGCAATACCCATTCCCGCCTCTTTAATCATACACATATCATTTAAGCTATTGCCAACAGCAATGGTGTTTTCTCTTTTAATTTTATGCTTGTCTAATATGGCCAACATTGCGTTTGTTTTACAAACCGCATGCCTGCAAAGGCTGTTTTTTCTGCTATACCAGAAAGAAGGTATTTTTACTTCGCCGGTGCAAAGGCTTTTCGAAAATTCTAATTCATTACCTAATGAAAAATGCATGCCTAATTTATTTTTAAAATGATTGGTAATGCAATCATAGCTGTATGAAACAAACCCAATCAAATAGCCTCTGCGTTTAAGTTCGTCGATAACTGCTGCTGCATCTTCTACAATCGGAATATCATCAGCTATTTGAATAAGTTCTCCGAATGATTTTCCCTTCAATAAAGTAGTTATTCTTTTTGTAATTGCAACAGGATCTGTTTCGGTTGACCGAATATCCATTATTTCTTTTTTTAAAGCATATTTTTCCGAAAAAGCATCAATAAATCTGCCTTTTAACAGAATATTATCCATGTCGAACAGAATCAGTTTTTTTGTTTCGGGCAAGCATTCTGTTAATGCAAATTCCATCTGAGAGCGAATTTCATTCATTACAGACAGCTCTTCTAAATTATAATGAGCATTTTTTGAACGGGCAGCTTTTAAAATAATGGTTTGTGCTACTTCTTTACTCATTTTGCCCAATGCATGCCATGGTTTAATTTTATTTTCTATATAACCAATTTCAACTTCTTTCATGCGTACATGCATAAGGTGCATATCTATCAAAATGCCAATATCTACGCCATAATCATCTCTAAAATCAATTTGTTCAAATAATGCTTTTTTGCCTGCAATCATACCGCTTAGAGGCTGACTGAAGCGCATCAGTTCAGGAAAAAATATACTCAATAATGGTTTGGCTACCAGTTCTGTTACTCTTCCTGCATTTCTATTAAAAGATGATTTCACAAAATCAACCTCATAATCAACAATGGGTTGTACCAGCAGTGGTATGGTAAAATGTGGATAAGGATCAATATCGCCGTCTAAAAACAGCACAATGTTATTTTGTGCACATAAAACGCCATCTTTCATTGAGGCACCTTTACCCAATTTTGTGCTGGTAATCACTTTTGCACCGGCGTTTTTGGCTAAAGAAACGGTATTGTCTGTTGATTTATCATCTACAACAATTACTTCACTAACCAGGGTATCAGCTTGGGCAAAACGTATAACAGAAACAATGTTTTCTGCTTCATTTAAAGTGGGTATAATTACAGTAACCATAAGTTAATTTTAAGGGTGGTATAGGCGTGCCGGATGTTGGATTTAGGGTGTAGAAGTTTGGAAAGTTAATTATTAAAAATTAATTAATCGTGTTAAATAGATATTAAATATAGCAAATAGACATAAAAAACCTTCGGAGTTGCTACCGAAGGTTTTTTTAAAGATAGTAAGGTTGTTATAAATATTTATCGCCTTTGTTGCGTTTTATTTCGGCAACATATTCTTTAATGGCTTGTTCTTTGTCTTTTTTGCAAATGAGTAACACATCGGGTGTATCTACAATTATACAATCATCAATGCCCTGCACCACTACTAATTTATCCTGTTCGGCACTAATCATACATTTGGTTGCATCAATCACAATTACGTTTTCGCTTACCACGGCATTGCCCAAATAATCTTTATCTAAATTTTCGTAGGCACTGTTCCAGGTGCCTAAATCGCTCCAGCCAAATGCTGCGGGTAATACATAAACATTATCGGCCTTTTCCATAATGGCAAAATCGATAGATATATTGGTGCAAAGCGGATAAATGCGATGAATGGCATTTCTTTCTTCCGGTGTGTTTAAATGGTTTTTTTCACTATCAAATAATTCAAACATTTCCGGCTGGTATTTTTCAAATGTTTGTAAAACGGTAGATACCTTCCAAACAAAAATGCCTGCATTCCATAAAAAATCGCCACTACTTAAAAATGTTTTCGCCAATTCTAAATTGGGTTTTTCGGTAAATGTTTTTACTTTAAAAATGCCCGATTTTATTTCGTGTGCATCGTGTTGAATGTAGCCATAACCGGTATTAGGGTATGTTGGCTTAATGCCCAGTGTGAGTAATGCGGGTTGTTCAGAAACAAATTTTAGGGCTTTCAAGGCAATTTTCTGAAATGTATCGCTATCTAAAATCATATGGTCGCTGGGTGCTACAATTAAGGCTGCATCAGGATTTTCTTGCTGCAGTTTAAAAGCTATGTAGGCAATACAGGGTGCGGTATTTTTTCTGCTGGGCTCGGCAATAATATTGTCAACATTAATTTGTGGCAGTTGCGTACTTACAATGTGGGTGTACTCTTGCGAGGTAACAATAAAAATATTTTCAGCAGGAATAAATGAAGCAAAGCGTTCATACGTCCATTGAATGAGTGTTTTACCTGTATTTAAAATATCTAAAAACTGTTTAGGATAAGCAGTTCTGCTTTTGGGCCAGAAACGGCTGCCAATTCCGCCGGCCATAATGGCTACATAATAATTTTTATTCACGTTAAATCATTTGCTTTTTTAAATAATGCCTTCTCTCACTAAATCGTGCAGATGAATAATGCCTAAATAGGTATTGTTTTCTGCAACAATGAGTTGGCTAATATCGTATTTTTTTAATACTTCCAATGCTTCTACTGCCAGCGTATCTGCAGCAATGGTTTTGGGTTGTGGGGTTAAAATATCTGCAGCATTAATGTTTTCGAGCGTACTGCTTTTATTCAACATTCTGCGTAAATCGCCATCCGTTATAATTCCAATAATGGTATTGTTTTTTTGTACTACGGCAGTAGCACCCAGCCTTTTTTGTGTAATTTCTACAATTACTTCTTTTAAGCTTGCGTTGGGCAGTACTTTGGGCTGCGGGTTATGTACATACACATCTGCCACTTTCAGGTACAATCGTTTACCCAAATTGCCGCCGGGATGGTATTTGGCAAAATCTTTCCCGTCAAAACCATTTAAAGTCATTAGTGCAACGGCCAAAGCATCGCCCATTACCATTTGAGCAGTGGTACTGCTGGTGGGTGCCAGATTATTGGGACAAGCTTCTTTTTCAACACTGCATGGAACAATGAATTGCGCCTCTTTTGCCAAAAAACTATCTGTTGCACCTACTAATGCAATAACCGGGTTGCCGAAATTTTTTATGAAAGGTACCAGTACTTTAATTTCAGGGCTTTCACCACTCTTGCTTACAATCATTACCATATCATCTCGCTGTACCATGCCCAAATCGCCATGTATGGCATCGGCGGCATGCATAAAAAGAGCGGGTGTGCCGGTTGAGTTTAAAGTGGCCACAATTTTTTGGGCTACAATTGCGCTTTTGCCAATGCCAGTAACCACAATCCGGCCTTTTGATTGGTAAATGGCCTGCACTGTGGCTTCAAACTGTTCATCTACAAAACCTGACAGCCGCTGAATAGCAGCGGCTTCAATTGCAATGGTTTCTTTGGCTTTTTGAATAATATGCTGGTTCATGCCCCGCAAAGGTAAACTTTAACAACAAACTCTTGCGTTTACAGTGTTGCTTTGTTAACTTCGCCCACCTTTTTAAAAACAGGCGCTTTTTTCTCACTGCAAAAAAATAAAATCTGCTTGATACAGAAAAAAGTTGTACTTTAAGAATGCACTTTGCACAAAAAATTAAAAGGATAAATCTTTTCCATACATGGCAACGACAAAGAAAAAAAATGAGGCTACTGCTACTGCCAAAAAACCAGCAAAATCCAAATCTTCATCATCTGTTAAAAGTAAAACGGATAAAAAATCTGTGCTTCTTACCGATTTGCAAGCGGCGCTTCAAAATCATTTTGGATTTTCGGAATTTAAAGGGAAGCAATTAGATGCCATACAAAGTATTTTAAGTGGGCAGGATACATTTGTAATTATGCCTACCGGTGGCGGAAAAAGTTTATGTTACCAATTACCCGCACTAATGCAGGAAGGATGTGCCATTGTGGTATCGCCTTTAATTGCTTTGATGAAAAATCAGGTAGATCTGGTGCGCGGTTACAGCGAAAAAGATGATGTGGCGCATTTCTTAAATTCATCGCTCAATAAAGGACAAATAAAAGCAGTAAAAGAAGATTTGCTGGCCGGCAAAACCAAATTATTGTATGTAGCGCCTGAAACATTAACCAAACAGGAAAATCTCGATTTTTTTTCCGATTTAAAAATCTCATTTTTTGCAGTAGATGAAGCTCACTGTATTTCAGAATGGGGGCACGATTTCAGGCCGGAATACAGGCGGTTAAGAGAAATGATGGATATAATTAATCCTGATATTCCTGTTATTGCACTCACTGCAACTGCAACGCCTAAAGTACAAAGTGATATTGTAAAAAATTTATCATTACATGAACCCAACATATTCATATCTTCTTTTAATAGGGCCAATTTGTATTATGAAGTAGTGCCCAAACTCAGCAAAGAACAAACCATTAAAAGCATTGTAAAATTTATTAGCGGCCACAAGGGTAAAAGCGGCATTATTTACACCCTTAACCGCAAAACAACAGAAGAACTGGCCGATCTGCTGGTGGCCAATAATATAAAAGCAGTGGCGTATCATGCCGGGTTAGACCAAAAATTAAGGGCCGAGCGGCAGGATAAATTTTTAAATGAAGATGTGCAGGTAATTGTTGCTACCATTGCATTTGGAATGGGTATTGATAAACCCGATATCCGGTTTGTAATACATTATAATATTCCCAAATCAATTGAAAATTATTATCAGGAAACCGGACGTGCAGGACGCGATGGGATGGAAGGGTTATGCCTGCTTTATTATTCGCATAAAGATGTGTCTAAATTAGAACATTTAATGCGCGATAAACCCCTGAGCGAAAGAGAAGTGGGCGCACAGCTTATTAATGAAACCGTTGCTTATGTAGAAAGCAGTGTGTGTAGAAGAAAAATTTTATTGCATTATTTTGGTGAAGACTGGCCCGATGAAAATTGCCAGAATTGCGATAACTGCAAACATCCAAAAGAAAAAATAGAAGCCAAAGAAAATGTTGTAAAGTTATTAAAAGTCGTGAAGGCTTTAGATGAGCGTTTTGTTACCGACTATGTTGTGAATGTGGTAATGGGTAAATTAACGCCGCAAATTGCCATGTTCCGCCACGAAAACCTAACAGAATTTGGTATTGGTAAAGAGCAGGATAGTCATTACTGGAATAGCCTTATTCGGCAAGCCTTGTTAGAAAATTTAATTAGAAAAGATATTGAAGAATATGGTTTGTTGAAACTGACCGAAAAGGGTTTGCAATTCTTAAAAAAACCGGTATCCTTCAAAATTGTGCTGAATCATTTATTTGAAGAAGGTACAGATGATGATGATGACAATGAAAATGCTTCACAAACAGGTGCTGCTGCCGATGATGTGTTGTTTGAAATATTGAAAGACCTGCGTCAGAAAGAGGCCAAAAAGAAAGGATTGCCTCCCTTTGTTATATTCCTCGAAAACTCTTTGCAGGATATGGCCACATTGTATCCTACTACACTGGAGGAATTGGAGAAATGCCAGGGTGTTAGCAAAGGAAAAGCGTTGAAATACGGCAAACCCTTTGTTGAGCTGATTGCAAAATATGTAGAAGAAAACGATATTGTTAAGCCCGATGATTTTGTGATGAAGAGTGTGGCCAATAAAAACAATAATAAAATTTACATTATACAAAATGTTGATAAAAAAATTTCATTAGAAACCATTGCAAAAAATAAAAATCTGCAATTGCATGAGTTGTTAGAAGAAATGGAAACCATTGCAGCCAGTGGCACCAAATTAAATTTAGACTATGCTATTGATGAATGGTTAGATGAATATGAGCAGGAAGAAATTTTGGATTATTTTAAGGGCTGTGAAACAGCTTCATTGCAAGTAGCACAGCAGGAGTTGAGTGAAAATGGTTTTAGCTGGGAGCAACTCAAAATTATGCGCATTAAATTTTTGAATGTTTACGGCATGTAATTTTAAAAACATACAAATATGGTTAATGTAGCTGCTTTTTTTTCACTTTACATTCTTCCATTCAAATAACACAGATAACAGAGCTTCTGATCTGCTGCTTGTTTTCGGCTTTGTTTTGAGTATTGTTACGCCTCATAACTTTATAGGCATCATCAATTTTAGTGTGGTATAAAAAATCATTCTTTTGGGTGAAAGCCTACGTGTAATCTTATTGAAGGCCTAATTTTTTTGTATTCCATTAAACTTAACATTCTTTTTTCCATCTATCAGGCAACAAATTTTTTAAAAGGGTTGTCTAATAGTTTGCAAGCACTGCATCAACAAAAATTATTTATACTTTTTTTCAATTGGGGGTATGTATCAATAAGATGGCCTTGTTTTTTAACAGGGCCTTATTTTTGTTCTGATAGAAATGCAGCTTTTCGCAACGCAACATTTTCCCGAACATTTACATAAAAGAAATTAAAATCGGCAATATGGTAGTTTTTAGTGTGTAACAAAAAGCTGCCAAAAAAACGGGGTTGCTGCATCCATAAAATATTTTTTTCTACAATGGCATTTACCACATGTGGTATTACCTTATTGAAGTTTTTTAGAACAGCCCCTTCATTGACAAAACGATTGGTATCAGGTTCGTCAGCCTTCCAGGTAAGCGGATTGGTAACAATGGCTTTAAACGGTTCTCTGGTTACATAAACAGGTGTATAGCCTTCTTTAAAGCTACGCCAACTGCAAATACAACCTGTTTGTTGCGGAGTTGCACAGGCATTCAGTGCTTTAAATTGATGTTGGGCAACCAACCGGCATTCCCACCACATAAGCTACTACCAATTGTTGTTGCAGGAATTTACCATCAAAAAATTCTTTTAATAACCGAATGGCATGAGTAGAACCCTGACTATGCGATGCAATAATAATAGGCCTTCCATGGTTCCAGTGTTGTAAATAATATTCAAAAGCAGCTTTTACATCGCTATATGCTTCCTGAAAAGCTGCCATGGCGTGCAAGCTGTCTGCGCTGTTTTTGGGAAAGTATGCACTTAAATGAGCCTGCCTGTAACGGGGTGCAAAAATTCTACCCGCAGCGTTAAAAATGCTGGCCTGGTAAAGTATGGTGCTGTAATCTGTTTTGGCATTCAGTTTGGTATGGTTAATGGGGGCATTCCATCCAAAGCTTCTCTCTTTTTCTGTATAAGTGGTAGGATGAATAAAAAACACATCAGCGGTTGAGTCGGGCTGAAAACCATTACTTAGCGGCCGTGGTACACTATCGGCCGGATCTTTTTTGTAAGGATGGGCAGCCCAATCGTTTAAATTGGCATAATCAGGAATAGCATTTGTACTGTATGGTGGTACATGCGGGTAATTTTTTGCCATTTTGTAATAAGGCCGGTTACATGCAAACAACAATGTAAGGAAACCGATTATCAGATAACGCATGTTTTATTTTTGAAATAAAATTAAGCAATTCATTTGTTAAACATGCTTTTGAAATTTTTGTAATTGGTGGGATATCATGCCTTGCATATATCTATCCAATTTTGTATAGGAAAGGGAGGTATATTACCTGTTCTGATAATCTGATAAAGAGTGCATAAATTTGCTTAATTTAAGCCCTCAATTAACACCCCTAATACAACACATGTTTTTATTACGACACCTGTCTTTTTTAAGAACAGTATTTTTTTATAGTATTACTGCATTTGGTGGTCCGCAGGGGCATTATGCCATGATGCTGAAAACCTTTGTTCAAAAAAGGAAAGATGTTACCGAACATGAATTATTAGATTTATTGAGTTTCTGTAACATGTTGCCGGGTGCTTCTTCTACACAAACCATTACTTTAATTGGGTACAAACGCGGTGGTATTCCATTGGCTATAATTACTTTGCTGGTTTGGATTGCGCCCGCCAGTTTTTTAATGGGCGCCTTATCATTTCTGCTCAATTATCTGGATGGGATGGGTATTAATATTGCCTTGTTTAAATTTATACGCCCAATGGCAATTGGTTTTGTGGCTTTTTCTGCGGTTAGAATGTACCATGTTGCCATTCACAATACCATTACCCGGGTAATTATGGTAGTTGCTGCCATTGCAACATTTGTAGCATTTAAAACACCCTGGATTTTTCCTTCGTTAATTGTATTGGGTGGCATTGTAACCAATTTCAGTGATAGAAGAATTCCACAGAAAGGTGAGCCTCCCAAACAAACCAAATGGGGTAATTTGTTGATATTTTTATTAATTTTTGCAATTGCCGGTTATTTGTCAGAAACGGCTACACGGCAAAACTGGCAATACAGAAAAGCCTTTAACCTGTTTGAAAATACTTACAGAAATGGCAGTCTGGTTTTTGGCGGAGGCGATGTGTTGATACCCATGATGTATGAGCAATATGTTACCCGCCCCGAATCGAAACAAGTATTGGAAAAAAGAAGAGATGTTTTAAAAATGAACCGGGATGAATTTTTAACCGGTTCTGGTATTGTACGTGCCATTCCCGGCCCGGTATTTTCTATTGGTGCATTTGTGGGAGGTATGGTTTTAAAAAGTGAACACGATCCTGCTCTTCAGGTGGTAGGTTGTGCTTTGGGTGCAATTGGCCTTTTTGTGCCCAGTGCATTGCTGGTACTTTTTTTCTTTCCGGTATGGCATAACCTGAAAAAATATGCGGTTATTTATCGTTCGTTAGAGGGTATTAACGCCTCGGT
The DNA here is from genome assembly GCF_019249625.1 of Hydrotalea lipotrueae. Classification (NCBI taxonomy): domain Bacteria; kingdom Pseudomonadati; phylum Bacteroidota; class Chitinophagia; order Chitinophagales; family Chitinophagaceae; genus Hydrotalea; species Hydrotalea lipotrueae. Next base: position 98,499 of record NZ_JAESDL010000013.1, read on the forward strand.
AGTAGGTATTATAGCAGGTGCTACTTTTTACTTAATTAAAGATATTTTGTTTGTGGAATTATGGAACCTGCAAATGAATGGATTTTTAGATATTGGTGTAGTTATTGCAACATTTTTTATTTTATATTACACCAAAATTCCGCCGCCTGTTATTGTGGTGATTTGTTTGTTATTGGGCTGGATGCTCTGAAAGCATAAAAATTCAACATTGATTTTTATCAAATAATCTCCTTTCTACCAGTCATTTTCATGCATGAAATTGCAGACATCTTTTTATTTTGATAAATTGTGCAATACTTTGCAGGTACGCATTATAAAACAATATTCATTTTAATTATTCCCATCAAAACTTGCCTTCATGAAAAAAATGCTTGTTTCCATTACATTATGGTGTTTTGCATCAATTGCCATTGCCCAACATCATGAAAGTACAAAAGGAATCAATATTATTCCCATTCCTGTTTCAGTGCAGGAAGGTATGGGCAGCTTTACTTTATTGCCCACTGCTACCATTGGTTACACCCCCACTGCTGCCGTTAAAGAAATTGCCCAACAAATGCAACAAAAAATTGCCCGTGCTACCGGATTTTCTTTGGCAAAAAGCAAAGGCCTTTCAAATGCAACCATTCAATTACAAATATTGACTAAACGCGATACTGTTTTGGGTAATGAAGGGTATCGTTTACAGGTTACCCCTACCGCAGTAATCATCAAAGCAAACGAACCCGCCGGTTTATTTTATGGGGTACAATCTTTATGGCAGTTGTTGCCTGCTGCTATTGAAAGTAAAACAGTTGTGAACAAAATGAACTGGAAAATTCCGGAGGTAGCAATTCTTGATTATCCGCGTTTTGTATGGCGTGGTTTAATGTTTGATGTAGCCCGGCATTTTTTTACCAAACAACAGGTAGAAAATTATATTGATGAAATGGCAAAATACAAATTTAATATTTTGCACTTACACCTAACTGATGATGAGGGCTGGCGCATAGAAATAAAAGGATTGCCTCGTTTAACCGAAGTAGGCGCATGGAATGTAAAAAAGGTAGGTTATTTTGGCACATTTACTCCTCCCAAACCTGATGATCCCAGAAATTACGGCGGTTTTTATACCCAGGATGATATTAAAGAGATGGTAGCTTATGCGCAGAAAAAATTTGTAAATATTTTGCCTGAAATAGATGTACCCGGGCATAGCTTGTCGGCCATTGTTTCTTATCCCGATTTATCTTGCACGCCAGGTGCCGATACGTACCATGTTCGCTCAGGCGAGGAAATTATGGATTGGTCGCATGGAGCCCCTCCTATTGCACTGATTGATAATACACTTTGCCCTGCCAATCCTAAAGTATATACTTTTTTAGATACGGTTTTTACACAAGTGGCCAAACTTTTCCCTTTTCCTTATATACATGTTGGGGGCGATGAGTGCCCTAAAAACTTTTGGGAAATAAGCCCTGCCATTCATCAACTGATGCAGAAAGAAGGGTTAAAAACCATGGAAGAAGTGCAAAGCTATTTTGAAAAAAGAATTGAAAAAATTGTTGAATCGAAAGGGAAGAAATTTATGGGTTGGGATGAAATTTTGGAAGGTGGATTGGCACCCAACGCTGTAGTAATGAGCTGGCGTGGCATGAAGGGTGGCATTGAAGCCGCTAAAATGAAACATCAGGTAGTTATGAGCCCAACCACTTTTGCCTATTTGGATTATATGCAGGGCGATTCAATTATTGAGCCAAGAGTGTATGCTACTTTGCGTTTAAATAAAGCGTATTCATTTGAGCCTGTTCCCGATAGTGTAGACAGTAAATATATTTTAGGTGGTCAGGCCAATTTATGGACAGAGCAGGTGTACAACACCCGGCATTTGCAATACATGACCTGGCCCAGAGCTTTTGCAGTATCTGAAACAGTATGGTCGCCAAAAGCCAATAAAAACTGGCTCGATTTTGTAAACAGGGTAGAACACCAGTTTAAAAGATTGGATATTGAACAGGTAAAATATGCACCCAGTATGTATGATCCCATCTTCACTGCCACTAAAAATGCAGAAGGTGGTTTGCAAATTGAATTGGCAACCGAAGTGCCCAACCTGCAAATACATTATAGTTTTGATAATTCATTCCCAGATCAGTTTTATCCTGTTTATTCCACCCCATTAACGCCACCTGAAGATGCGGTGATGTTAAAAATAATTACTTACCGTGGTAATAAAGTAATGGGAAGAATAATAACCATGCCCATCAAAGAGTTAAAAAAACGGGCGGGTATTCAATAAAATTTCTGCAACACCAAACATTTCGTAAACAAAAAGCGCCGTTTAACTTTTAAAAGAAAACGGCGCTTTTTTATAAATACAGGGATAATAAGGAGAAAGGATTAATAAAAGTTGCTGATAAGGGGGCAGAAGAAATGGGCTTGAGTGAGGACGAAATGGCTTTTTACAATGCGTTAGAAGTAAATGATACAGCCGTTCAGGTTTTAGGTAATGACCAACTCAGAATAATTGTCAGAGAGATTGCAGAGAAAGTAAAAGCCAATGTAACTATTGATTGGACAACAAGGGAAAGTGTAAAGGCAAAGCTGAAAGTAGTGGTGAGGAGAACTTTAAAGAAATGCGGCTATCCTTCGGATAAAGAGCAAAAAGCCATTGATATGGTAATACAACAGGCAGAGGTATTGGCCAATACTTACACCTCCTCCCTGTAACCTTTCTTCCCTTCATACGTTCCACTGATAACATTTGTTGTAAGCAATGTTTGTTTTATGTATTAACTTGTACAAAAATAATATGATATGAAGCGAATATGGATTGTATTGGGATTATTGGTGGTGGGCATATATGCCAAGGCGCAAACCAAAAATTTTATTGACCAGCCTTATGTGGAAGTAAACGGCACGGCCGATAGCTTAGTAACACCCAATGAAATTTTTATCCGGTTTACCATTAATGAAAAAGATACCAAAAACAAAGTATCGTTGGAAGATCAGGAAAAAGCCCTGTTCCAGGCTTTACAACAGTTGGGCATTGACGCAGCCAAAAATTTAACGGTGAATGATATGGCCAGCAATTTTCAATACTATTTTCTCCGCGGAAAAGACGTTGTAAAATCAAGGAATTATTTGTTGAAGGTAACCACTGCCATGGAAGCAGGTAATGTATTTGTAACATTGGAACAATTAGGTATTGCCAATGCAGGTATTGACCATGTGGATCATTCCGGATTGGAATCCATTCGCAATGGCATGCGCACCAAAGCGGTACAAAATGCGCACCAAAGGGCTATTGCATTAACGGCACCATTGCACCAAAGCCCTGGCCCCGCCATTTATATTGGTGATGAAGAACGCTATGTGCAACCCTATGACAATCGGGCTCCCCGCATGATGCTGGCCAATGTAATGGAAAAAACTACCGATTCACAGCCCGAAATAAGCTTTGAAAAAATAAAAGTTTCGGCCAATATCATGGTTCGTTTTGTGCTAAACAAATAAAGGAGTATTTCGGTTACTGATTTTTATAAAAAGGTATTAGCTATTATACATATTACATAAATATTTATTGTTTATATTTGGGGATATAAAGAAGGCAGGAACCACCAAGCCCATACCATAGGATTGGTTTGTATCGAGCTTCACTGACTGGCTACCAGTTTAAATACAGTATCTATGCAATTGCTGCAATTGGCCGGGCCTAGTGCTTCAGGTTGGTTATTCAGTGCAGTTAATCTTGGTTTACCCTCTTATGCCGGTACAGGTTTTGTCAAACTATTTATTTGGTATTGTACAGCCGGTTTTTCAGGAACCAGAATAAACCTGCGGTGAACCCATGATGTAGCTTTAAATGATATTTTACCAAATTTTTTGTTAAAGCACTCCTAGTTTACATTGAATGAACAGGGTAAAGTACTTTTCTTCAAATTCTCATCAGATTGTCAAAATAGTTTTACACTTCAACAAAATAAAACAGTATGAAAATGTATTTATTCTCAACAGCACTACTAGGGTTAACCGTAATCAGTTGTTCGGCACAGGATTTAAAAAAATCTGAAGTGCCTCAGCAGGTACAAAATGCTTGTGCCCAAAAGTTTCCTGAATCAAGTCATGCAAAAATTGCATGGGAAAAAGAAAAAGGCAATTATGAAGCTAATTGGGGTGGTCGCTCCGGCGAAGACAACTCGGCGCTGTTTTCTCCGGCCGGTATGTTTATTGAAATTGTAAAAGCCATACCGGTAAGTCAGTTGCCCGCTGGCGTTGCTCAGTATGTACAGGCACATGAACATGGTGCAAAGATTAAAGAAGCAGGTTTGGTTACCGATGCTAAGGGTATGGTAACTTATGAAGCAGAGATAAAGGGTAAGGATTTAATTTTTGATAAAGCAGGAAAATTTATTAAAGTTGATTAAAGGTTTGTATGCATATCTGAATGATGTTAAGCCGCCTGTATTTAATATAAACAGGCGGTTTTATTTGGTAGAAAAGGTTAAATTCGATACTACTAAAATACATATTTTTTATATTTAATAATTAGTGATCATGCATAAAAAATTAATCAGTTCCGGCTCGCGATATGAAGCACAAATGAGCTATTCCAGAGCCGTAGTAGCGCCGCCGTTTATATTTGTATCAGGCACTACCGGTTTTAATTATCGTACCATGGACATTGCCGATGATATTGTTGCACAAACTGAACAAACATTTTTGAATATTGAACAGGCACTGCAACAGGCCGGCGCTACATTACAAAATGTAGTTCAGGTAAGGTATATTTTACCCAATGCCCAATTGTTTACATTGTGCCAACCAGTGTTACAAAAATATTTTGGTAAGGTAAAACCGGCGGCTACTATGTTGCAAGCCGGATTATTAGATGAACGGATGCTTATAGAAATTGAAGTAGTGGCGGCCATTCCTGTATAATGTGAAGCAATGACAGAAATAACCGTTTCAGCTTAATTTAAATAAAACCCTTTTAGAATTGTAGTAACTTACCCGCTTATTTAAAACGATTGTATGAAATTTGTTCAACTTTTTTTTGTTGCAATTGCCTTGTTATTAACGAGTGTTTTTATTGCGTGGATACCACATAACAGTGGATGGCATGTTTTATTTAATGGTAAAAATTTGGATGGATGGGATACTTATATTGCCCCGCCGATTAATTGGGATGGTAAACCTTTAAGCAGTGTGCCCGTTGGCCTGAACCATGACCCGCAACAGGTATTTTCAGTAGTGCCAATGGATGGCGAAAAGGTAATTCGTATATCAGGTCAACAATGGGGTGCTGTTATTACCCAAAAAGAATACAGCAATTTTCATTTGCAATTGAAATTTAAATGGGGGCATTTATTATGGGGCCAGAAACGTGGAAAGAAAATGGATAGTGGTATTTTGTATTTTTCAGTAGGTGCAAATGGTGTGGATGCGGGTGCCTGGATGCGCTCTCAGGAGTTTCAGGTAGAACAGGGTAATTGTGGCGATTACTGGGGTGTGGCCGGCGCTACTGAAAGTATTCCTGCTACTAAAATGAATGACAGTGTGTATGTGTATAATCCGAAAGGGAAAATACTGACATTTAGTGCCAACAGTAAAAATGGCCGGCATTGTGTAAAGCGAAGTGATGCGGAAAATAAAACAGGCGAATGGAATACTCTCGATTTATATTGCCATGGCGATACAAGTGTGCATGTGGTGAACGGAAAGGTAATGATGGTATTATACCATTCTGCACAAGACAACAATGGACAAATGCTACCCCTTTCAAAAGGCAAAATTCAAATACAATCTGAAGGCGCTGAAATATATTATAAAGATATTCGGATTGAACCGATTGCATCATTACCAGAACGACTGTTACAATAATCCTTTTTTCGGCATTTAAATTCTATGGTTTTGGTGTTTACAATACATAATTTTTTTACACCTTTTGTTATGGAAAAGTAATGTGTTGTATCCTGCTGCAGGAACTCCCTTTGTGATAAAAATGGCATTTCTATGTAATGTATTTAACAGTTTATTTCTGCCCGAATCTCCTTATTATAATAAGATAATTCAAGTTTCCTATTTTAAACGATTGCTTTTACTTGAAAAGCTAAAACGAATAGTAATATTTTAAGTAAGAATC
>NZ_JAESDL010000014.1:0-102174 GCF_019249625.1 Hydrotalea lipotrueae
CAACCTTTTTTATCCGCATTTGTTCATAAACTATTGATCCCATTGTGTTCTATTCGTTTTTGAGGAACGACTAATTAGTATACCGAAAAAATTAAAACAATTTGTAGTGCCATGAAAGTTGATACATGCACCAGGTAGTTATATTGTATTTAAATGCCTTAATTGGCAGATGCAAGATTGGTATTGTCCAAAACTTACTTTTTTAAGATGGTGAAAGGTTTGCTCTCAGAAATGTAAGCCAATTTCTGCAATTAGTTAACAGACTTTACCACTCCTCCGATTTTTTTAAAAAAATAGAGCTTTTGATTTTCCTGATAGTTGATAATTCCTAGGTTTTTTTGATCTCTTACTGGCTGAATTTTAAACGTATTAAACAATGTAAAGTGGTTGTCGGACAAATGATTGATGGCATCTGCACCATATTGTTGCCAAACTTTAATGAAATGAAAAACGGTTTCATAGCCCTTCAGCATCATATCACTGGGATAGCTGTTTAGTTGTTGTTTGTATTTATCGGCAATACTATTATAAAGTGCAGTAGTTCGGTTACAGTAAAATGGGGTAGTATATACAATACTGGCATTGTTAAACATGGGTTGGTCTAAGCCCGGCATGGCATCCCAGGTGGGCATTCCTACAACCAGCGATGGATAATTTTTTGCATCGCTGGCTGCTTTAATTAATTGTAATGCAAAACCATCATTTAATGAACCACAAATTAAAATATTTTGTCGTGTACTATCCATATAAGGTGTAATCTGCTTAACCGAAAATGTGTCGGGTAATTGTACCGTTAAATATTTTAATGGAATACTATACGTAATATGACTCATTTGGGTAAATATGGACTGAATAATTTCAGCGGGCCTCCCTTTTCGTGTAAATAATATAATTTTATCAAATGCATGATTGCGTTGCAGGTATTTGTAAATTTCTCTGCAATGTGTTTGTATCGTAGAGTTTAATATGATAAAGAAGGAATTGTTGATAATACCTGCGTTGTTTGGATAAGTTGCTGATATTAGCGGAATTTGATGTAATAGAGCAAAATTGGCTAATTTTTTTAAATCATCTCTGTCATTACTTGAAGTAATGATAAAATTAACATCCTGTATATCATTACTGTTCAATATACTATCTATAGGTTGGCGTTGGCTTTTGGTATCATATACAGATACAACAGCCTGTACACCTTGTTTTTGCAGAGAATCTATGGCCGCTATTGCGCCGTTATAGAATTCTAAACCCGGTAGTATTTGTTTGGGCAAATTAGCATTACCTAACTGATAGGTATTGCAATTGAAGGCAGAATCGATATATAATGGTGAGAAGATGGCAACTTTTATAGGTATTACCTGTGCATAACATGTAGTAAATACCATCAGCAGACTCACTAAAGCCAATCGGAGTTTTAATTTCATGAAAGTAATTTAATGTTCAAAACCTTGGTATTGATGAAACAAAAATCATTCCCATTCAATGGTAGCAGGTGGTTTGCTACTAATATCGTATACCACCCGGTTAATTCCTTTTACCTGATTAATGATTGCATTGGAAACATTGGCTAAAAACTCATAAGGTAAATGTGCCCAATCTGCCGTCATTCCATCTACACTGGTTACTGCTCTCAATGCAACCGTAAATTCATAAGTGCGTTCATCACCCATCACACCCACACTTTTTACGGGTAATAATATAGCACCGGCCTGCCAAATACTATGATACAAATTGGCAGTTCGAAGTGAATCAATAAAAATAGCATCGGTTTCCTGTAATAATTTTACTTTTTCTTCTGTTACTTCTCCTAAAATACGGATGGCCAAACCGGGTCCGGGAAAAGGATGCCTGCTAATCAATTCAGTTGGTATACCTAATTCAATACCTACTTTTCTTACTTCATCTTTAAATAAAAAACGTAATGGCTCTACCAATTCCAATTTCATGTAATCCGGCAATCCACCTACGTTATGATGGGATTTAATGGTTTGCGATGGGCCATGCACACTTACACTTTCTATTACGTCAGGATAAATGGTACCCTGACCAAGCATACTGATATCGTTCATATGCTTTGCTTCGCGATCAAATATTTCAATAAATGTATTGCCGATAATTTTTCTTTTTTCTTCCGGATCCGTTTTTCCTGCCAGTTTGGTATAAAAATGTTCTTTGGCATCAATGCCTTTAACGTTAAGTTGCAATAAGCGATAAGTATCGAGCACCTGTTCATATTCATTTTTTCTTAATACACCATTGTCAACAAATAAGCAATATAAATTGGCTCCAATGGCTTTGCTGATTAAAGTGGCAGCAACAGTACTGTCTACACCACCACTTAAGGCCATAATTACTTTTTTATCACCAATTTTTTCTTTCAGCGCTGCAACTGTTTCATAAATAAAATTGGCCGGTGTCCAGTTTTGGCTGCAGCCACAAATATTCACCAAAAAATTCTTGATAATAGTTTTCCCTTCTGTAGAGTGGTATACTTCCGGATGAAATTGCAGCCCATACAAACCTTTATGTGAAGTACTGTGGTGTTTAAAAGCTGCAACCGGAATACTTTCTGTTGTTGCTAAAATTTCAAAATTACCGGGTAGTTGTTGAATGGAGTCGCTATGGCTCATCCACACCTGCGATTGTGGGGGTACATTTTCGAAAAGCGCATCGTTTTTTTGTAATAATAACGTAGCCCGTCCATATTCTCTTTTATTGCTTTTATTTACAATGCCGCCATACGTTTTTGCAGTTAATTGCGCACCATAACAAATTCCTAAAACAGGTAAGGCTTCATTATAGCTTGCAATAGGTACAATAGGTGCATTTGTATCGTTCACGCTAAAAGGTGAACCACTTAAAATAACACCTTTAATACCATCGGTTAATGAAAACGGTTGGTGATAGGGTATAATTTCGCAATAAACATTGGCTTCTCTTACCGCCCTTGCTATGAGTTGGGTGTACTGGCTCCCAAAATCGAGAATGATGATCTTTTCTGTCATTCGGCGAAGGTAACCTAAAATTGAGTTTTTCAAAATGGCATACACCTGTTTTATTACTGAATGTTACTCATCTGGTTTATTTTCCTTTCTTCCTGCTGTAGCTCCGTTTTTATTTTTTTTGTTGGTTTACCCTGTTATTTAACTTTACTTTAATGCTCCGGCAGTATTGCAAACAATTATTGCGATTGGTTAGGTTTAAAAATATTGTTCAACTTTTATTACTATTACATGTATCTAAAATCATTGGCGGTTATCATTGGTAGCCTTGTATTATTTTCTTCCTGCAATTTCTGGTTCGATCAGAAAATTACGGGAAACGGAATTGTGACTACCCAACAGCGTACCATTCCATCCGTAAAAACCATTAAATCGATGGGCGATTTTAATGTAACCGTTACACAGGATTTACCCGTTGGATTAACCATTCAGGCCGATGAAAATGTGTTGCCTTATATTACTACCCGTGTAAATGGAGATGGTACTTTAGAAATATGTGTTAAAAATCATTATCGTATTGATACCAGGAAAAGAGTTCAAATAAAAGTAAAGGTTGAAAATTTGGAAGGGGTGTATATAGCGGGTTCCGGCAATATTACCGGTATTGGAAAATTTAGCGGCGGCAATGAATTGCATGCCGAAATTGCAGGTAGCGGTAATATTAATTTATCGGTAAATACACCAAAAGTAATTTCAAAAATTGCTGGGACCGGAAATATTAGCTTAAATGGCGAAACCAAAGATGAAAATATATCCATTGCAGGAAATGGAGATGTGAAATGTGCGAACCTGAAAGCAGAAAATGTAAAAATTAAAATAGCCGGTAGCGGCAATGTACACGTATTTGCAGATAACCAGCTCGATATTTCCATTGCAGGCAGTGGTACTGTTTATTATGCAGGAAAAGCTGCCCTGTCACAATACATTGCTGGAAGTGGAAACATCAAAAAACTAGAATAATATTATTTTCAACCATACTTATTAAAATTAATATAAATACAATTCTATGGAAAATAAACGTGTTAGCGGCTATGTCCAAACCAACCTCTACAATTAACCTACATGAGATATTTGTTAATCGCTGCATTTTTACCCATCAGTACAATTGTCCAAGCTCAAAAATTTGGAGAAAAAGAAGCGATTATCAATAAATGGACAAAAGCAACAGTAAATGTGCTTTGCTACACAAAAACAGAAAGAGATAATTTATTGTTGCTTGACAGCTTCTTAACGATTGGACAAATCGATTCTAATAACCATTCTTATTATGTAAATCAAATTATACTTTCTGCCAGTTGTGGTACAGCGATTTGGTTTACCTATCAAAAACATAATTTCCTACTCTCAGCTAGGCATGTATTTGAAGATACAACTATTGGACAGGGCAGTTGCTTCAACGAAATACATATTGTCGAAAATGACACTCTTCATTCAATAGACTTAAATAGTTTTGAGTTAAGACCTCACAGAACTATTATAGGCGAAATCGGTAGTCCATCAGAGATAGTATTTGTAAATAATACTAAGCTGTTTACATTTTCTTCAAAAGAGAATGATATGGCTGTTGTTAATCTTGACTCGTCATATTATTCTTATGGACTATTCAAATTTTTAAAAATAAGTGGTTACGAGCCAGTAGACATAAAAGATATTGACACGCTTTTTCATGTTAAAAATCAAGAACCAGTTATTGCGATAGGATACCCAAATGAATCAATTACCAAAGTAAAAAATCAAAAAGAGTTACCAACAAAATTTGCCTTATTTACAAGTCCAATTTTTACTATACCGATTGTAACAAATGGTACAGTATTCGATAACGGTGCTACAACAGATAGCTTTGAAGTTAACATCTTTACTTATCATGGGTTTTCTGGAGGTCCAATTATTAATAACAAAGGAAAATTAATTGGTATTACACATGGTTACACAATCCCTAAAAAAAATAATTTGAAAGGTAACTATTATGAATATCATGGAGAATTTAAGAAAACCACTTTATTAATGCCATTGCTTCACAACCTTTTAAGACAAATTCAGTCTCAGCAAATGCAATTAGAACATTTTTAAATTTAAAGAGACAAAACACAGCCGCTAACAAAAGTATCCATTGTACCTAATACAACCCTGAGGATAGATAATATGGTAGTTGATTAATTTTCTTTTGAAAGAGAAAGATTGATAAAGATTATCAACCTTTCCCCTTCGCAAGTTTTTTTCCTATTTCAAATTTAATAATTTTTTTAAGTCAACATACTTCAGCATCCATTGAGTTATCAACCGCAATTTTCCAGCCAATTTTATTTCTGTTTTGAAAGTAAAAAAGGAAAATTTTCAGGATTATACTCTAAAAATTACACAATAAGCATGATTTGTGATGTGGTGGAAAAGTTTTTTCATTACTTTGCTGTGTTAATACATCAATTCTAATGGAAAAAAACTACAGAATACTTTTAGCAGAAGATGAACCCAAGTTGGGGCAGGTTATTCAGGAAGAGTTAACAAGACTCGATTATCGGGTTGATTTGGCCTATGATGGCCTGGTAGCCGAAAAGCTTTTTGCCGAACATAACTATGCCTTGATATTGTTAGATATCAATCTGCCCTACAAAAACGGTTTTGCCCTTTGCAAACAATTTAGGGAAACCAATAACAAAGTACCCATCATTATGTTAACAGCATTAGGCGAAATTCAGGATAAGATGGATGCATTTAACTTAGGCGCCGATGATTATATTGTAAAACCATTTCATTTTGATGAATTAAATGCCCGAATTAAAGTTGCTCTGAAACATGCTGAAACTACGGAAGAAGTATTTGAAAATATTGAAGTGGGCGATTTAACCATAGATTTTTCTACTAAAATGGTTACCCGTGCCGGAACTGAAATACCATTAACTGCCAAAGAATTTTCTTTATTGGCTTTGCTGGCACGCAACAGAGGAAAAGTTATTTCCAAGCAACAAATTCTGGAAAAAGTGTGGGATCTGAGTTTTGATACCGGAACCAATACAATAGAGGTGTATATTAGTTTCCTTCGCAACAAAATTGATAAGCCCTTTAATGATAAACTGATTCATACCAAGCCGGGATTTGGTTATTACATCAAATAAAAATCCGGTTGCCTTATGAGTTTAAGACTTCGCTTTGCCCTACTTTTTACCATTTTTGTAGCGATTGTTTTACTCATTTCATCCGTTACCATTTACATACTTTACTTTAATTATCGACAAGCCGACTTTTATGAGCTGGTGAAAAGTGAAGGGTTAGAATTCTACGATTTTGTAACCAAAATAGCTACTCCAAAAAATAAAATTTCCTCTAAAAATGTGCAAATGCTGCACGAAACTATTCTTTGGGATGAAACTTTGCTGCTTATTGATTCTACCGGAAAAGTTATCGATAAAATTCCTGATACACTTTCATATTCAATTAAACCGGCCTTTTTAAACCACATCAAAAAAATAGGCGAACATCGATACTTAGATAACCAACGGCAGTATGTTGCCATGTACATACCCCAAACGCACCATTATATCATTGCATCGGGGGTTGATGTGGTAGGTATGAATAAATTAGCCGATTTACGTATTATTTTAACAATGGTATTTTTAGGCGGACTGCTGATTACCGCTTTATTTTCATTCTTTTTCGTAAATGGCACTTTAAAACCCCTGCGTTTGCTAAGTACACAAATGAAGTATACTACAGAACAAAATTTAAACAAACGCCTTCCTGAACGAAAAACACATGATGAACTTTGGCAAATTGCCCAAAATTTTAATGAAATGCTTAGCAGGCTGAACAAAGCCTTCGAAAACCAAAAAAGCTTTGTACACCATGCATCACATGAACTGCGTACACCCATGGCCAGCATGCTGTCTCAAACTGAATCGGCTCTAAATAAAAAATTAACAGAGCAGGAATATGTGCTGGTATTGCAATCATTAAAAGAGGATGAGCTGAATCTTATTGAATTGACCAATGCTTTGCTCTTGTTATCACAATACGAGAAAATGAACGAAAGTACCCAATGGCCCAAAATAAGAATAGATGAACTGATTTATGAAACCATGGCCAATGTACAAAAAATGATTCCGGATGACACAGTGCTTTTTCAATTTTCTTCATTACCGGATGATGAAGAAGACATTATGGTGCAGGGCAATGATGCACTGTTAAAAGTGGCGATGATAAATCTAATAAAAAATGGAATCAACTATTCAAATGACAGAAAAGTGCTGATAACCATTGTTCCGGAAAAATCAGTAATGAAAATTCAATTTGAAAATAGTGGTACTGTATTAACCGAGGCTGAAAGTAACAATATGATGGTTCCATTTTTCAGAGGTGCCAATGTACAAAAAGTGAAAGGTTATGGACTAGGTTTGTCTATTGTTCAGCGAATTTTACAATTACATCAGGGAAGTTTGTTGTATACTGCTGTTAACAATTCTATTAATCGGTTTACCATTGTACTGCCCAAAGCTTAAATAGTATAGCCCCCTGTTTATCAGGAGGCTATATATGTTATTTAAATATTTACATCAAATATAGAAACAAGACAAAGAGTACTATACTATGCAGTAGCCGTTGTTTTTTTCTTTGATAACTTACTTTTTAAATTAGCCGCTTTATTTTTATGGATAATTCCCCTTTTCGCTAACTTATCAATCATTGAAATTACATCGGATAATTTACCTGTATAATCAGCTTCTTCGTTGGTAGCTTTTAAAGCACGGATGGCATTACGTGTGGTTTTACCGTAATACTTATTTCTTTCTCTGCGTTTGGCGGCTTGCCTGGTATCTTTTTTTGTAGCTTTATGATTTGCCATTGTATCCTTTTTTAAGGACGGCAAAGTTAAGGGCATTCGGGGAAAATTAAAAATTTAAATCAAAAAAATAATTTTTTGCACCAAAATGCAATGGGTATTATTAAATTATCTGTAAATCTATTCATTTATTCAGCTGATTTCTTAATGCAATGTACGATATTTGCACACCATTAAATTGCAAGCACAATCTCGCACAAAATGAAGGATTTTTCATACATCACCAACTCGCATCCGGCATATATAGAAAGTTTATATCAGGAATTTGTAAAAAACCCTGACAATATAGATCCGGACCTTAGAAAATTTTTTGAAGGATTTGATTTCGCCATTAGTAACTCAACCGGGTTACCTGCAATTGCAGTAACCACCAACTTACCCAGTAATATTGACTGGATGAAGGAAGTGAATGTGTACCGCATGATTCTGGGCTATAGAAACAAAGGGCATCTCATTGCCAATACCAACCCTATCAGACCAAGAAAAGACAGAGGCGCTAATTTAGAACTGGCGCATTACCATTTATCCAATGCCGATTTAGACCAAACCTTTCAGGTGGGAAATTTAATTGGTTTAGGCGCATCTACTTTACGAAATATTTTACAACACCTGCAGTTGTGTTATGCCAACCATGTGGGTATTGAATTTAAATACATCAGCGATCAGAAAAAAGTAGACTGGTTAACCAAGGCCATTGAAAAAGAATTTTTTGAACCGCTGCCATTGGCCAAAAAACAACGCATTCTTGAAAAACTGAATCAGGGTGTAATTTTTGAAAAGTTTTTACACACCAAATATGTTGGACAAAAACGATTTTCATTAGAAGGCGGTGAAACTACCATTGCAGCTTTGGATGCCATCATCAATACAGCCGCCAATCATGATGTTCATGAAGTGGTAATTGGCATGGCCCATCGCGGCAGACTGAATGTACTGGCCAATATTATGGGTAAAACCTATGAGCAAATTTTCAGCGAATTTGAAGGAACCGCCAAAGTAGACCAAACCATGGGCAGTGGCGATGTAAAATATCACCTGGGTTTTGGCAGTGAGGTAAAAACCTTAGATGATAAAACTATTCATTTAAAATTAATGCCCAACCCATCCCATCTGGAGGCAGTAGACCCTGTTGTAGTAGGTTTTTCCAGAGCCAAAGCAGATGTGTTGTATAAAAGTAATTATGACAAAATTTTACCCATATTAATACATGGCGATGCTTCAGTAGCAGGGCAGGGTATTATTTATGAAGTATTGCAAATGTGCAACCTGAAAGGTTATTATACAGGTGGCACTCTTCATTTTGTGATCAATAACCAAATTGGGTTTACGACCGATTTTGATGATGCTCGGAGTGCCGATTATGCCACCTCCGTTGCAGCAATGGTGCAGGCGCCGGTATTGCATGTGAATGGAGATGATGCCGAAGCCGTGGTAAAATGTGTTGAAATAGCCACCCGGTATCGTCAAGAATTTAATTCCGATATTTTTATTGATATGGTATGCTATCGCCGGCATGGACACAATGAAGGCGATGACCCCAAATACACCCAGCCTCAATTGTACAAATTGATCGATCAGCATCCTAATCCGCGGGAAGTGTATGTGCAATATCTAATGCAACACGGTGAACCCGATGCGCAGCAGTTAGCCAAAGAAATGGAGAAAAAGTTCTGGGACGATTTACAGGAAAGATTGGATGAAGTAAAACAAAAGCCATTACCATACACCTACCAATTACCTGAATTGGCCTGGAAAAGTTTACGAAAGGCTACACCTGATGATTTTATACAATCGCCTGAAACAGGAATTCCCGAGGCAGAAGTACGCAGGCTTTTTAAAGGCATTATGACTTGGCCTGATGATTTTAAGCCATTGAAAAAAATAGAAAAGCTATTACAGGAAAAAATTAAATTATTAGAAACCGAAGATAAAATTGACTGGGCTACAGCCGAATTATTGGCCTATGCAAGTATTATTGTAGAAAATAAAATTGTGCGGATGAGTGGGCAGGATGTGAAGCGGGGCACCTTTTCGCACCGACATGCCGTTCTTAGGGATGAAGAAACCAACCGGGGCTATAACCGATTAAAACATTTACAAGCGCATCAGGAAAAATTCCGCATTTACAATTCTTTATTAAGTGAATATGGTGTACTGGGCTTTGAATACGGTTATGCATTGGCGAATCCGGATGCATTGGTAATATGGGAAGCACAGTTTGGAGATTTTAGCAACGGTGCACAAACCATGATTGATCAGTTTATAGCCGGTGGCGAACAAAAATGGAATAGAATGAATGGGTTGGTGATGTTACTGCCACATGGATATGAAGGGCAGGGCCCCGAACACAGCAGTGCCAGAATGGAACGGTTTTTACAAATGTGTGCCGAATTAAATATGATTATTACCAACGTTACATCGGCTGCTAATTTTTTCCATCTATTACGCAGGCAAATTGCATTCCCATTTAGAAAGCCGTTGATAAATTTTTCACCCAAAGCTTATTTGCGTTATCCCGGAACGTATTCTCATATTTCTGAATTTACAGCAGGAGGCTTTAAAGAAGTAATTGACGACACATTAGTGTCACAACCCGATAGCGTTAAGAAAGTTTTATTTTGTTCAGGTAAATTGTATTTTGAACTGGCTGAACGGCAGAAAAAAGACAATGCAACACATATTGCCATTATTCGGTTAGAGCAGATATATCCATTGCCACACCGGCAATTAGAGGCTTTGTATAAAAAATACGGCAAAGCAACATGGTTTTGGGTACAGGAAGAACCCCTCAACATGGGTGCAGCTTCATTTTTGAAAATGAATTTAACACAATTGAATTTTGGAATTATCAGCAGGCATGCCAGTGCAGCTACTGCTACGGGTTATTCAAAAATTCATACACAGGAACAGGCGGAAATTATTGATACTGCATTTGCTATTTGATGCACAGGATTACAATTGTACAAGTGTGCGACGCAACAGATGCTGCACATGGTGATAAAGCTGATAACAAAAACATATTAAGTATATTTTATGATAGATATTAAAGTACCTACCGTTGGAGAATCAATCAGTGAAGTAACTTTACTGAAATGGCTGAAAAAAGATGGCGCTTATGTTGAACGCGATGAGGTGATTGCTGAATTAGAAAGCGAAAAAGCAACCTTTGAAGTAAATGCAGAAAAAGCCGGCATTTTAAAAACTCTGGCCAATGAAGGCGATACCATTTTAATTGGTGCAGTATTGGCACAAATAGATGAAACAGCTGAAAAGCCTGCTGCCATTGCTGAAACTGAGAAAAAAGAATCAGTGAGCACAGAAACACCGAAAGCCCCTGCTGCACCGGCGCAGTTACCGGTAACAGCTATTCCGAATAACGTAAAGGCTACTCCCGTTGCCAGCGCAATCATTGCCGATAAAAATATGAATCCAACCCATATTAAACCTTCCGGTTTTGGAGGCAAAATTGTTAAAAATGATGTATTGGAAGCTTTATCCAACCCCGGCAAAAAAGCATTTGCGGGTGCAGAATTATTTTCACGTGTGGTGCGAAAAGAAAAAATGAGTAACCTGCGTAAAACCATTAGTCGCCGATTGGTTGAAGCGAAAAATACAACGGCTATGCTAACTACTTTTAATGAAGTAGATATGAGCCGTATTATGGATGTGCGTAAACAATACAAAGATAAGTTCAAAGAAAACCACGGTGTAAACCTTGGATTTATGAGCTTTTTTGCCAAAGCCTGTGCCATTGCGTTAAGTGAATGGCCTGCCGTAAATGCTTTTATTGATGGCGATGAATTGGTGTATCACGATTATGCCGATATTAGCATTGCAGTAAGTACACCACGCGGATTAACAGTACCGGTTATCAGGAATGTTGAAAGCCTGAGTATGGCTGAAATTGAGAAAAAAGTAGTTGAATTGGCAGGTAAGGCACGTGATAGCAAATTAACTGCAGAAGAATTACAGGGTGGCACATTTACCATTACCAACGGTGGTGTATTTGGCAGCTTAATGAGTACACCCATCATCAATATTCCCCAAAGTGCCATTCTGGGTATGCATAAAATTCAGGAGCGGCCCATGGCTATTGATGGAAAGGTTGAAATACGCCCCATGATGTATTTGGCCTTAAGCTACGATCATCGCGTAATTGATGGCCGGGAAAGCGTAAGTTTTTTAGTGAGGATAAAAGAATTATTGGAAAACCCTGAACTGCTGTTGTTTGGAAAAGATCCCGTAAAAACATTGTTAGAGTTATAAAAAAGAAGTTCTTTAATAAGTAAAAGGAAGTCTCAAAAGTAAAATGAAGCGTTTGAGAATGGCTTAAATGAAAACTTTCTCCACCCCCCCCACCGAATAAAAAGAGGCTGACTCGGACTTTTGAGACAGCCTCTTTTGTTTTTTTAATAGCTTTATTATGTTTGATGAATGTTACATGTTCGTTTATGCTTATAAAAAATTATGCGCTACCAATCTTATTTCAATACTGCTTTATTCATTATTCAGCAATACAAAGGTGAAATGCCTTTGGCACATTTTATCAAACAATATTTTGCCCAACATAAAAAACATGGTAGTAAAGACAGGAAAATAATTACCAATGCCTGTTATGCTTACTTTAGGTTGGGTAAGGCTTTATCTGAAGTAGCTGTAGATATAAGATTGAAAGCTGCTTTATACTTATTATTGGAAGAACCCGGTGTATGGGAGATAGTTTTTGAACCGTTATGGTTAAAGGATTGGCCTGCTGAATGGCAACAAAGGTGGTATGTATTGCAGCAAAGATTTTCTGGTTTAAAATATGAGGATATTTTTCCTTTTAAAAATGAGGTGAGTGAACAATTGGATATAGTAGCTTTTACTCAATCTTTTTTTACTCAGCCTGATGTATTTATTCGTATTCGTCCGGGTGAGAAAGAAAATATAGTGAATCGATTCAATGAGGCCGGTATTCCGTTTCAACAATTAAGCCATCAAACCATTGCTGTAAAAGCAGGCACTAAAATAGATCACCTTTTTAATATAGATGCAGCACTGGTTATACAGGATTTTAGTTCGCAACGCATCGCTGAATTTTTGCAGTTGATTCAGTGGAATAATACAATACCATTGGTATGGGATTGCTGCGCAGCCAGTGGAGGCAAATCTATTCTGGCTAAAGATATATGGGGTAACATACAATTAACTGTGAGTGATGTTAGGGAAAGTATTTTGCACAATCTATCAAAACGATTTCAGACGGCTAACATAAGCAATTACACAGCCATAGTGGCAGATTTATCACAGCCACTACCCAAATCATTATTGCAACGCTATTTTGATGTGGTTATTGCCGATGTGCCTTGCACAGGAAGCGGCACTTGGAGCCGCACACCTGAACAATTGTTCTTTTTTTCTGCTGCACAGATAAACACTTATAGTTGGTTGCAAAGGGCAATTGTGCAACAGGCAATTCCTCAAATAAAACCGGATGGTTACTTCATATATATTACCTGTTCTGTTTTTAAACAGGAAAATCAGGAAATGGTGGCATACATTATTAATGCTTATGGTTTGGTATTGATAAAGGAAGAACTTTTAATGGGGTATCACCAAAAAGCCGATACGATGTTTGCTGCATTATTTCAAAAGCCCAAACAGACTTAGCTCATAAAAAATGGTGTTATACCAAATTGCTACGCATAATGGTACCACCACCAATTACATCATTGCCTTCATAAAACACAGCACTTTGTCCTGGTGCAATACCCTTCACGTGTTCCAAAAATTGTACTTCTATTCCATTTTCATGCATTTGTAATCTGCTGAAAGCGCCTTTATCTTTGTACCTGATTTTAGTGGTTGCTTCCATGCCATTAGTTATGCCTGCATATTTAATATAATTTAAACGGGTAACTACCATGTTGTTTTGTTCCAGATCTTTTTCATCGCCCAATACCACAGTGTTCGTTTCGGGGTGAATGGCTGTTACAAAAGCAGGTTTACCCAAAGCAATATCCAATCCTTTTCTTTGGCCAATGGTATAAAAAGGGTAGCCCTTGTGTTGTCCTAATTTTTTTCCGGTTTTATCTACAAACCATCCGCCATTTACCCGCTCTTCCAGGCCGGCTACTTTATTTTTTAAAAAACCGCGGTAGTCATTATCCGGCACAAAACAAATTTCATAGCTCTCGCTTTTTTTGGCCAGTTCAGGATATCCAAAATCATGCGCCATTTGTCTGATCTCGGTTTTCTGATATCCACCTAATGGCAAAATAGTTCTGCTAAGTAAATCCTGTTGCAGCCCCCATAAAACATAGCTTTGATCTTTGGTTTCGTCTTTTCCTTTACAAATTACATAACGGTTATTGGTATGTTGATATATAGAAGCATAATGCCCTGTAGCAATAAAATCGCAATTCAATGCATCGGCACGCTTTAGCAGGGCTCTCCATTTTATATGTGTATTACACATAACACAAGGGTTAGGGGTACGGCCGGCAATATATTCTTCAACAAAGTTTTCAATTACAAAATCTCCAAATTCATCACGTATATCCAATATAAAATGAGGAAATCCATGTTGAACGGCAGCCTGTCGTGCATCATTAAATGAGTCTAAATTACAGCAACCGGTTTCTTTACTGCTGCTGCCGCTACTGGCATAATCCCAGGTTTTCATGGTAATGCCTACTACTTCATAACCTTGTTCATGTAGCATTAATGCGGTTACAGTACTATCCACTCCACCACTCATTGCCACCAATACTTTTCCGTTTCTGCTCATTATTTTTTTTGATTTTTAACGTGCAAAGATACATTTTACAGATTATTTATTGCCGTTAGGAGGGATTGTAATTTGCGATGAAAGGAATTTTTAGCTGTTTTTATGTTGTAAATACTACAAAAGCCTATGCCCTGTATAATTTTATTTGTTTTTTATTTCAACAGACATGTAATACCCTTTTTTTGTTTAAATCCGGGAATAGCCTGTTTTATTAAAAGTTGATAGCTTTTAAAATGTATTTACCCGAAGGGCCACTGTATTCAAAATGGCAAAATTGAAGCACATCTCTGCCTAAAATACCCTGGTACGGCGTTTGTTGAAAATTGCCTTCTACAATATCTAAGGGAAGCCCCTTTTGTAAAAAAATAGGCAGATAAAGCACACATCGGTATTTCTTTAATTGCACTAAGCCACCGGCTCCTTCTACCTGCGCTAATGCTGTGTATTCGGGTAGTTGCAGTAATTGATTAAATTTTTATCTAATCCCGAAATACTGGCTCCTGTATCAATCAACAATCTGGCTTTTTTGTACAATGAAGGATGTTGTTTGTTTTTATTATATAAGAATGTATGCTCATTTGTATGAATTTCTGCCAAAATAATGGGCCCGTTTTCATTTAGTTCTTCTATAATAAATTGTTGTTGCTGCATTGGGATGTTTTATAACCAAAAGCTACTAATTTATTCGAAATCACCATATGTGTTTTTTGTTTATCTTTTTTTGAAAATTCCCTACACAAATTTTTAAAAGAACTGTTTTTGGCTTTGTTTTTTTTACTAATTTTCCATTTTACGCTTTTATTTTATTCAATGCCCAAAATTTAGAGATATGATTAAACTTCAGGTGATTGGAAATCTTGGTAAAGATGCCGTAGTAAACAATGTAAATGGCCGTAATGTCATTAATTTTTCAGTGGCACATACCGAGCGTTATAAAGATGCACAAGGCGCCCAGAAAGAACGAACAACCTGGGTAGAGTGTGCTTATTGGACCGACAGGACAGCTATTGCCCCTTATTTAAAAAAAGGCACCCAGGTGTATGTGGAAGGCCAGCCCGATGTTAGAACTTATGCAACACAAGATGGCAGACAGGGTGCTTCTTTATCGCTGCGTATTGCCAGTGTTCAGTTATTGGGCAGCAGGCAGGAAGGTGGTACGGGTGGAAATAATCCTTCCGGGAATGCATCGGGTGGTGCTTATCAGTCAACTCATACATCTGTAGAGCAAGCCTCTGATGCTCCGGATACCGGTGATGATTTGCCATTCTAAAATACAATATAATTTTTGTTTCAGCCGGGTACCTCAATGCCCGGCTTTTTCATATCGCTTTTAAATGCGGTATGCATACTATTTTAAAACATATTACCGTATTGCTAACAATTATTACTGAATGGTTTTAATAAATTGCAACTTTTTCATCCTTATTTATCGCTATGTTGTACTCCTATTCTACACTTTTTAAATTTACCAAAAACACATTCTTACAAATGGGCTGCTCTGAAACAGATGCACAAACTGCTACTACTGTTTTGCTTTCAGCCGATGTAAGGGGTATTGACAGTCATGGTGTTGCCCGCCTAAGTGGTTATGTGCGTTTATGGGAAGCAGGCCGTATCAATACAAAACCCCATATTAAAATAATACATGAAACTCCTTCAACGGCAGTGGTAGATGGTGATGCCGGATTGGGCCTGATAGTTGCTCCTTTTGCCATGAATATTGCCATACAAAAGGCCCAACAATGTGGCACCGGTTGGGTAAGTGTACAAAATAGTAACCACTTCGGTATTGCCGGTTATCATGCCATGATGGCTTTACAGCAAGATATGATTGGTATTGCCATGACCAACGCCAGTGCGTTGGTAGCACCTACATTTTCTGTTGAAAAAATGATAGGTACTAACCCAATAGCAGTGGCCATACCGGCCGGGCAACAGCCACCCTTTGTGGCTGATTTTGCCACTACAACCGCATCGAATGGGAAATTGGAAATTTTGCAACGGAAAAATGAAGCTGCACCGTTAGGATGGGTGCAAAATGAAACAGGAATGCCTACTCAGGATGCCGCCATTTTAAAAAAAGGTGGTGCCATGCTGCCATTGGGCAGTGATAGGGAACATGGCAGCCACAAAGGTTATGCTTTGGGAAGTATAGTAGATATTTTTTCAGCAGTTTTAAGTGGTGCGGCTTATGGTCCATGGGTGCCCCCATTTCCTGCCTATGTACCCATGCCTGAAGATATGCCGGGAAAAGGCCTGGGGCATTTTTTAGGAGCAATGCGTATTGATGCATTTAGACCAGTCAATGAATTTAAACAGCACATGGATCATTGGATTGAACGTTTTCGCAATGCTAAAACCGTAAATGGACAGGATAAAGTTTTAATTCCCGGCGATCCGGAACGGGAAATGGAAAAAATAAGGATGGAAACAGGCATACCATTATTGGCACCTGTTGTGAACGATTTAAAAATGATTGCAGAAAAATTTGAACTGGTTTGGTAGAGGTAAAAAGTGAAATTTTCTTTCTAACACAAACATGGCAGCGAATTTGTATGGCAGTTACAACTGTGTTGAAATATTATTGTATGAAGATAAAGCTGAACAAAATTTGGATGATATTGCTAACGATAATCATGACTTTTTCATTTATGTCATGGATATCTTCCCGCAGTCAATCAAAGTTGCCCGGCCCAATTGTAACAGATAGTTTGGCCGTACAAAAAAGAGTATTATCGTATTTAAATCAACAAAAGTGGAATGAATTGTTCCCGCATCGGTATGGCATTCAGTCGGCAAATTCAAAAAATGGTTTATCTGATTTTTATTCATTTGATGCTTTTTTGAATGCCGTAAAATTTTTCCCCGAATTTTTAGATGTAAAAGATAAAGTATTACAAAAACGAGAACTGGCTGCATTTTTAGCCAATATGGCTTATGAAACAGGTGGGGGATGGCCCGATTCCCCAGATGGATATTTTAAATGGGGACTACATTTTGTGGAAGAACAGGGTTGTACAAAAGGATGCCCACAGTATACCGATACTTCTAAAAAAGACTGGATGCCGGTAGTCGACAAGTCTTACCATGGCCGGGGTCCTTTACAACTCAGCTGGAATTATAATTACGGACAATTCAGTCAATTTTTTTACGGCAATAAAGATAGTTTGTTACTACATCCTGAAATAGTGGCTGAGAATTCATTGGTTTCATTTGCTTCTGCATTATGGTTTTGGATGCATGCGCAAAAGCCCAAACCTTCCTGCCATGCAATTATGGCTGGCAGCTGGAAGCCCAATGGTTATGATAGTGTACGCAATATTTTGCCGGGTTTTGGTGCTGTTGTCAACATCATTAACGGAGGTATAGAATGCGGTACCGGCAAACCCGATGGCACTTATAGCCGTGTAGGATACTATCAGTATTTTTGTAATTATTTTAAAGTAAGTACGGGGACAGATAGCAGTTGTATAGAACAAAAGCCATTCAACAGTATAAATTAACCTATCGGGTAAAAGTATACGCCCAGTAAATCAATACAAACTGCAACAAAGTTCTAATAAATGCCAGTTGTTTGGTGATGGTAAATTTTCCCATTTTAAAAGGAGCCAGTTGTTGCATGTGAATGTGTACCGGGAAAAAACTAGTAAGCATAGCCATAATAATCCATGCAGCCCAATAACGCGTTTCATCAAAATATAATGCTATGCCCAGTGTAATTTCTGCAATACCAGCCGCGATATTCAAGAATTTTTTAGCAGGAAAATAAAATGGCATTATTTTGATATATATTCTAGGCTGGAGAAAATGATTGATGCCCGCAGCCACATATAGTACTGTCATTGACCAAAGTGAAACTGTATTGAAATTGGCTTGCATCTGCTTCAGGATTTTTGTGTATAATTATAATAAAACCTACAAACGTTTGTTCTTAAAAAAGAATAGTAGTATATCAGTTACGGCTATTACTTTTGCAAACAATTTAGTGAAAAGTGATGAAACACTTTAATGCTTTAATTCATTTAAAATAAAATATTTCATACAGTTAAAATTTGATAGGCATATATGAAAGTAATGAAATTCGGAGGCACCAGTGTAGGAAAACCGGAAAGAATGCATCAGGTAGCCCAACTGATTACAAAAGACAATGAACCGGTAATTATAGTACTGAGTGCACTCAGTGGCACTACTAATGCCTTAGTTGAAATTAGTAACCATTTGGCAGAAAGTAACAAAGATGAGGCACGTGTATGTATTCAAAAATTAGAAGCGCATTATCAATCATTCATTCTTTCACTTTTAAAACAACCCGAATTTTTAGCAAAAGCCAAGGCAATTGTAGCTGAGCATTTTGAATTTCTGAATATCATTACACGGATATCATTTAGTGAGGCATTAAATAAAGATATTTTAGCACAAGGTGAATTGATGAGTACACGGTTGTTTTCAGTGTATTTGGAAGAACAAGATATTGATCATGTATTATTACCTGCATTAGAGTTTATGCGGATAGATGCTAATGAAGAACCCAATTTACCTGTAATTAAAACCAGGATAGAGGCTTTACTGAAACAAAATTCCGATAAAAAATTATTTATTACCCAGGGGTATATTTGTAGAAATGCTCGTGGCGAGGTAGATAATTTGAAAAGAGGTGGAAGCGATTATACTGCATCACTGATTGCAGCAGCAGTGAATGCCAGTGTTTGTGAAATATGGACAGATATTGACGGTATGCACAATAATGACCCCCGTGTTGTAAATAAAACCATTGCTATTGAGCAATTAAGTTTCGATGAAGCAGCTGAGCTGGCCTACTTTGGTGCAAAAATTTTGCATCCTACCTGTATTTGGCCTGCACAACAGCAAAATGTTCCGGTTAAGTTACTGAATACCATGGAACCCACTGCAAAAGGCACTACCATTATGCATGAAGCGGGCAGTGTTGGGGTAAAAGCCATTGCAGCAAAAGATGGTATTTTTGCCATAAAAATTCGAAGCAGCCGCATGTTACTGGCTTATGGTTTTTTACGTAAAGTATTTGAGGTGTTTGAAAAGTACAAAACTTCTATTGATATGATTACCACTTCTGAAGTGGCTGTTTCTGTTACAATTGATAATCCTGTTTTTTTAAATGAAATCATCCGTGAATTAGAACCATTTGGTGTTGTTGAAACCGATACAGAACAAACCATTATTTCCATTGTAGGTAATCAGATTGCCGAAACCAAAGAAGTGCTGATGAAGTTGTTTGATGCCATACATGATATCCCTGTACGGATGGTAAGTTATGGTGGTAGTCCGCACAATATTTCGCTTCTGGTACCTTCTGCCTATAAAAAAGAAACCCTTCAATTATTGAACAAGGGTTTATTTGGCCTGGAATAATTACATATAAACATATATAAAGACTGCAATTTTTTCAAGCTGCAGTCTTTTTTAGTTTTAGATTTTGTTGTGATGCTTAAATAATCAGTAAAGCATCACCATAGCTGAAGAAACGATATTTATCTTTTATTGCTTTTTTATAAGCCTCCATGGTTAAGTCATAACCCGCAAATGCACAAGTCATAATTAACAAACTAGTTTTGGGTAAATGAAAATTGGTTACCAAACTGTCTGCCACACTAAATTCATAGGGAGGATGTATAAAATGATTGGTCCAACCTTCACTGGGCTTTAATAGTTTTTGTGCAGTAAAACTACTTTCCATAGCACGCATGGTAGTGGTACCAATTGAGCAGATGCGATGGCCGGTTTGTTTGGCCGTATTCACAATGCGGCAGGCTTCTTCTGTAATTTGATAATATTCTGCATCCATTTTGTGTTTACTTAAATCTTCTACTTCAATGGGCCTAAAAGTACCTAAGCCGGTATGCAGTGTAACCTCCGCAAAACGGATACCTTGAATTTCGCAGCGTTTAATTAACTCTTTACTAAAATGCAGACCTGCAGTGGGGGCTGCTACAGCACCTTCATATTTTGCATAAACGGTTTGGTAGCGCTCTTTATCTTCTTCATCGGGTTTGCGTTTAATGTATTTGGGTAAGGGTGTTTCACCGAGTGTTTCCAGCATTTCTTTAAAACTGGCGTCATCTCCTTCCCACAAAAAACGAATGGTACGGCCACGGCTGGTGGTGTTATCAATTACTTCTGCCACCAATTCTTCATTATCACCAAAATATAATTTATTACCTACTCTTATTTTGCGGGCCGGGTCTACAATAACATCCCATAAACGGTTGGGTTTATTGAGTTCTCTTAAAAGGAAAACTTCAATTTTGGCACCTGTTTTTTCTTTTCTACCATACATTCTTGCCGGAAAAACCTTGGTGTTATTGACAACAAATACATCTTTGTCGTCGAAATATTCCAATATATCCCTAAAATGTTTGTTTTCCATGTTGCCGGTTTTACGGTCAACCACCATCATTCGGCTGTCTTCTCTTCTTTTTGTGGGATTTTGGGCAATGAGGTTTAAAGGTAAATCGAATCGAAATTGAGATAGTTTCATGTGTCTAATCTTTTTTTTGAAATGATAGCCACATTCAGTTTGCCGCCGCCTTACGGGGCGACTCGCTTCATGTTACGGCATGAATTTTTTTGAAGGGTGCAAAGTTAAGCTTATTCGCTGTACTTACAAAGTAAATCATGCAAATATATTACAGCATGGCATTGATTAGGGTTTGGGTATAAGCGCTTGTTGGATGATGGAAAATTTGTTCTGTAGTACCTATTTCTTCTATTCTGCCTTTATTCATTACCATTATTCTGTCGCTGATATATTTTACAACACCCATGTCGTGCGAAATAAATATGCCTGTAAAATTGAATTCATTTTTTAAATCATTGATTAAATTTAAAATCTGTGCCTGCACACTTACATCTAAAGCAGCTACACTCTCATCGAAAATAATGAGGCTTGGATGTACTGCCAAAGCTCGTGCAATCACCACTCTTTGTCTTTGACCGCCACTGAGTTCTTTAGGATAACGGCTATAATAATTGGGATTGAGTTTTACTTTCTCCAGCAAAGCCAACACATGTTCTTTCTTTTCAGATGGCGTTGCAAACAACCCGTGTACTTTCATTGGTTCGACAATGGTTTCTCCAATGGTTTGGCGGCTGTTTAATGAGGTATAAGGGTCCTGAAAAACCATTTGTATTTCTTTGCGCCAGTGCTTGTTTTTAGAAGATAGGGCAGATAAATTCATTCCATTAAAATAAATGGAACCATTTTCAACAGGTATAATTTGCATGATGGCTTTTGCCAATGTGCTTTTGCCACATCCACTTTCACCTGCCACACCCAAAATTTCACCTGTATACACTTCAAAATGAATATTGTGCAATATGTTTTGGAAGGCAATTGGGGTGCCTGCCATATTTCTTTTAATAGGAAAACGAATATTCAGCTGTTGTACCCGCAAAATTGGGGTTTTACTGATAGGTGCAATTGTTGATGTATATTTTAAAGCCGGTGAATGGTATGTTTTTGCAATGATACTCCCGTCTATTAATTCTTCCATTAAATCCTGAACCAGCGGTAAATGTTGCCCATGAAGGTACATGGATGGGCGGCAGGCTAACAAGGCTTTTGTATAAGGATGCGAAGGATGACTAAAAATAATATCACTGGTATTGCTTTCAACAATTTTTCCTTTATACATCACCATTACTTTTTGTGCGTATTTTTTCACTACCCCTAAATCGTGGCTAATGAACAGGAGTGCCATTTGATGGGTTATTTGTAGTTGCTGTAATAAATCGAGCAAAATTTTTTGAACGGTAGCATCCAGAGCTGTGATAGGTTCATCGCAGATCAACAGGTCGGGCTGGCAACTCATGGCCATAGCAATCATCACTCTTTGTTTTTGGCCGCCACTTAGTTCATGTGGGTATTTATAAAATAAACGTTCCGGATCGGGTAATTGGACCTGTTGAAATAAGGCCAGCGCTTTTTGTTTAGCTGCTTTTTTTCCCATTGACAAATGAGCTTTTATAGCTTCTGTTACCTGCCTGCCACAAGTCATGATGGGATTCAGCGATGACATGGGTTCTTGAAAAATCATGGCGATTTTTTGACCTCTGATGTTGCGTATTTGTTGCATTCCGGTAGTAAGCAAATCAATCGTTTCTTCCTTGTTATTGTAAACAATACTTCCGTTTTTGTAAAAAGCAGGAGGGCTTGCAATTAAACGTAGTACTGACAGGGCGGTAACAGATTTGCCACTACCGCTTTCTCCCACAATGGCCACCCATTCGCCCCGCGATATTGTGAACTGAATGTTTTCAATAGCAGTGGTAATGTTTTTATTTTGAACAAAATCAACTGATAGTTGATTGATTTCTAACAAAGGTTTAGACATAGTGCTAATTAAACCATTTTTCTGCATAGAATCTCTAATAATTTCAAACATTGTTTAAATGTTGTTTAACAATTGCATCACTGGTTAATCTTTGCGTAAATTTTATAACATGTATGCATTTCATGGCATACAATGCCCTAATTTTGCGAAACTAAAGTTTTGGTACAGCCTATTTTTGTTATGATAAAATCAGCCTGGTGGAAGATATTGAGTTTCTTGTTATTAATGTACACCTGTTTTATGGGGTTTTTAGTAAGAGTGCCTACGCCACCCGGTGTTCCTTTACAACAAAGCATCCGTAATTTATTTTTTCATGTGCCCATGTGGTTTGGGATGAATATTTTATTCCTGGTATCCTTTATATATGCCATAAAATATTTACGTAATCCGCTTAAAAAGTATGATACCTATTCATTAGAATATGCCCGTACCGGAATAGTTTTTGGCATTCTGGGCTTAGTTACAGGTGCCATTTGGGCCAAATACCAATGGGGTGCTGCCTGGAGTGGCGATGCCAAACAAAATGGGGCCGCTATTGCTTTACTCATTTATTTGGCTTATTTTGTTTTAAGAGGTTCGTTGAATGATGATGAGAAAAAAGCCAGGGTAGGTGGTGTTTATAATATATTTGCATTTTTTATGTTATACCCCTCTATCTGGATATTACCCAGATTAGTAGAAAGTTTGCATCCGGGTGGATTGGGTAGTGACGGCAACCCGGCATTGAATGGGAATGATTTAGACGCTTCCATGCGTTTGGTGTTTTGGCCCGCTGTTATTGGCTGGTCACTTTTAGGTGTTTGGATAACCACCTTGCGTATTCGGTTACAATTTATTAAAGAAAAAGCCATAGCATAATGATAAAAAAAATAAAATTTTGGATGATGGCAGTATGCTTATTCTTATTGAATAATGTACTGGTGGCACAAACCAATACACCAGATGATGGTAGCATCATGAAAAGTAATGGAAAAATTTATGTAGTAATGGCAGTGGTAGTGGTAATTGTGCTGGGCTTATTCATTTATCTGATTGCATTAGACCGTCAAATCAGGCGCATTGAAAAAAAGTAGAACATCCTATTTCTACCACTTCATTATTAAAAATACACACAATTTTATCTTCACTAGCATAAACGATTTACTACGATACATAATATTTAAAAACGATTGATTATGTCAAATGAACAGTACAGCTTTTTTCATAACGTAGAACGCAGTTTTGATAAAGCAGCAGAATTTACCAAATGGGATAAAGGTTTGTTAGAACAAATCAAAGCCTGTAACAGCGTGTATAGAATGCGTTTTCCTGTTAAAATGGATGACGGCAGGATAGAAGTAATTGAAGCCTATCGGGTACAACACAGTCAGCACAAATCACCCTGTAAAGGGGGTATTCGCTTCAGTGAAGCAGTTGATCAGGACGAGGTAATGGCTTTGGCCAGTTTAATGACTTATAAATGCGCCATTGTAAATGTGCCTTTTGGTGGGGCCAAAGGTGGAATTAAAATTAATCCCAGAAATTACAGCACTTATGAGTTAGAAAAAATTACCCGCCGTTATACCAGTGAATTGGTAAAGAAAAATTTTATTGGTCCCGGCATAGATGTTCCGGCACCTGATTATGGAACAGGAGAAAGAGAGATGGCCTGGATTGTAGATACCTATGCTTCATTAAAACCCGGCGAAATTGATGCTGCCGGTTGTGTTACCGGAAAACCCGTATCGCAGGGTGGGGTTCGGGGCAGAAAAGAAGCCACCGGATTGGGGGTATTTTATGGTGTTCGCGAAGTATGCAATATGGCCGGCAGAATGAAAAAATTAGGTCTTACTCCCGGTGTTGAAGGAAAGCGAGTAGTAGTGCAGGGTTTGGGTAATGTGGGCTATCACTCTGCAAAATTTTTCAGAGAGCATGGTTCAATCGTTATTGCCATTGCTGAATATGAAGGTGCTATATTTAACCCCAACGGTTTGAATGAGGAAGCGGTATTTCAGCATCGAAAATCAACCGGTTCAATTTTAAATTTTCCCGGTGCAACAAATATTGTAAAAAGTACTGATGCATTGGAGTTAGAATGTGATATTTTGATACCTGCAGCATTGGAGAATGTAATTAATGGCAATAATGCAGACCGCATCAAAGCAAAAATTATTGGAGAAGCTGCCAACGGTCCATTAACACCTGAAGCCGATGCTATTTTAAACAAAAAAGGCACTTTAATTGTGCCCGATATGTACTTAAATGCCGGTGGAGTAACAGTGTCTTATTTTGAATGGCTTAAAAACCTTTCACATGTGCGTTATGGCCGTTTGGAAAAAAGGTTTACTGAAAATATGAATAGCCATATTTTAACGCAAATGGAAGGACTAACCGGGAAAAAAGTTTCTGATGCTGAAAGAAAATTCATTATGCATGGGGCTGAAGAAGTAGATTTAGTGCATAGCGGATTGGAAGAAACCATGATTACTGCTACACAGGAAATTATTGAGATTTGGGATAAAAATTCTGAAATTCCTGATATGCGTACTGCAGCATATGTTTGTGCTATTAATAAAGTAGCTATTTCATATAATGAATTGGGAATTTTCCCATAATCTGCTTCATGTACAATGCTGAATAATATTGCCGTTGCTTTTGCAACGGCTTTTTTTCGGTGTACAAAAATTGATGATACCAAATGAATTCATTAATTTAACTGTTGATTCATTGATGATATGAGAAACCTTATTGCTATATTCCTGCTCATTCCTGTTTGCATTGAAGCACAACCGCCCAAATGGATCAATAATATTTTAAGTAATGAGGTGATTAAAATTCCCGTTTATCAGATAGATGCAGTCAGTACTTCTGTTTTGTATTTACCCATGCCTTTTGCCAAATCTGATTTTGTTGATACTGCCGGTGTCTTTCATTTACAACATGCAGATATTTTATCGGTTGATTTGGTATTTACTGATTATCCTGCAGTCAAAACATTAACATCACTCAATGGTGCCCGGTTCAAATCATTGCTACAACTTATTCCCTTTATTCATGATCAATCTTTTACACAATGGAGAATGATTCGCCAAACCAATGGAAAGGATGCCATCACTTCAGAACAATTGATGCACGGATTCGTAATTCATTATCGTTCCTTTCCTACACTTGCCTCGATTCAAAAAGAATTAACCCTGGTAAAACAAACAGCAACTGCACTCCGGCAATTATCATATCATCCGGTTCTGCAAACTGCTTCCAATGCACCTGAACCGGCTAAAAAAATCAGGTATTGGGATGTAATTTATGGTTCATCAGCATCCACCGCATCTGTATTCTATATCAAAAATAGGCCGGTATTGCAAATTGCTGATACTGTTTTTACTTCAATTGTACCATCCGATTCAATTGTGCAAATGCCTTTTAAGGCTGCCATGCAAAAAAGAATGCTTACCCGGCAACAACAACAAAAGTTTCAAAAAGCAACACAATTGTATTGTTTATTAGGTGCACCACGTGAATGGCCGGATGATCAACCGCATCAATCAGTTGTAATCGCCAAGCCATTACCGTTACCAGACATAACATTATTACATAACCTGCGGCAACAAACATTCAAACAGGCATTATTGGTGGTAGATGTTACGGCCAGTATGTCGTTGTATACGGTACAACTGTTACATTGGTTGCAACAAACAGATACGCTGCATTCCATTAAACAGTTTTCCTGTTTTAATGATGGAGATGATATGCCTACAGAGCAAAAGGTAATGGGGCATACCGGCGGTATTTATATAACGCCATACACCAATATTAAAAATGCTGCTGCATTGATGGAAACTGCCATGCAAAAGGGTTCCGGGGGTGATACGCCCGAAAATGTTTGTGAGGCGCTCATTCAATCTATAGCGCGTTGTGCAGATTGTAAAGAAGTTGTTTTAATAGCTGATAACTGGGCGCCGGTAAGAGATATTGAACTGGTACAAGAAATAAAAAAGCCGGTACACATTATGATTTGCGGTGGTACAATTGGCGTGCATCCTGATTATGTAACCATTGCCTATAAAACCGGTGGAAGTTTGCATTTCACTGATAAAACAATTTCAGATTTTAGTGCGTTGCAAAATGGGGGGGAGCTGCTGATCCGTTCTTTGCCATTCCGGATAGATAAAAATGGCCGGGTTATGGTTAGTATCCACAGCCGTCATGAATGATATTCGGGTAAATCGTCAAGGGCTTTTCCATTCATGGTATCCCAACAAAAACTTTGGTTCCCATTTGTTATTACCAGATAATCGGTTTTTAATATTTGTTGGTATGATAAAATCTGGTCAATAATAGAAGTGGATAAGGATACCTTCATCTCCTTACATTCTATCAGCATCCAGGGCACCTTGTTTTTATAAATGGCAATATCAAATCTTTTCTTTTTATCGCTTATCCGTATTTCCTGTTCAACTGCAATCAACGATGCAGGATATTTTTTTTCTTTTACCAGATAATTTAAAAAATTTTGTCGTACCCATTCTTCCGGCGTTAAGGTTACCCAGCTTTTTCTGATTGTATCAAAAATAAAAGCTTTTTCGCCTTGTTCTTTAATACTAAAATCCGGTTTGGGGTACTGTATTTGAATCATGATTTGAAGTTGGTTTTTGCCATCTCAATTTTTTTGAAATAGTTTGTAAATATACGTTTTGATATTTTTTTAATGGAAGCATGCAGAATTTAAGCAAAAAATGGCTACATTTACCGGTTAAACTATTGGGAAATATTGAAATAAATCAATTACCTGTTGTTTTGAAAATTAGAATGATGTAACGATTGTGTATTTAAATAATATACATTATATATTAAGAAATTATGAAAACAAAATCTGAAATTGTAAAAAACTGGTTACCCCGTTATACCGGCGAAAAATTAGAAAACTTTGGGGAATATATATTGCTCACCAATTTCAATAATTATGTTGAAAAATTTGCAGAATGGAATAAGGTAAATGTAGTGGGAAGAGATCGTTCTTTTCAATGTGCAACAGCGAATGATATTACGATTATTAATTTTGGGATGGGGAGCCCGGGTGCAGCCACGATTATGGATTTACTTTCAGCCATTGAACCCAAAGCAGTATTGTTTTTAGGAAAATGTGGTGGCTTAAAAAAACGTAATAAAATTGGTGATTTAATTTTACCCATTGCTGCCCTTCGCGGCGAAGGTACTTCTAACGATTATTTTCCACCTGAAGTGCCTGCACTGCCGGCATTTGCTTTGCAAAAAGCTATTTCAACCACCATTCGCGATAATAAAGTTGATTATTGGACAGGAACTGTTTACACTACCAACAGACGGGTTTGGGAACATGACGATGATTTTAAGGCCTACCTTACCAAGGTTCGTGCTTATGCCATTGATATGGAAACAGCAACAATATTTACTGTTGGTTTTTATAACCATATACCTACAGGTGCATTATTACTGGTAAGCGATTCTCCTATGATTCCTGAAGGGGTAAAAACAGAAGCAAGTGATAAAAAAGTAACCAGCAAATTTGTAGACCGTCATCTTAAAATTGGTATTGATTCACTTTTACAACTTAAAAATAACGGATTAACGGTAAGGCACTTGCGTTTTTAATCTTTCCATAAAAAAGGAAACAATATAAAGGCCAGTATGGCCACCATTGCATCGAGGCCAATCATTAAACCCACCATTTGCCAGAGGCCACCCTGAACAACAGAGGAAAAGCCAATGGATGCAATTTTGATGAGTAGCAATAGCTGCGGTATAATGAGTGGAAACCCCATGATAGCCATCAATGCAGCCTGTTGTTCTGCTTTAGCAGCAATGGCAGCTAAAAATGTAAATACCAAACTAAGGCTAAGCCCGCCTAACATACTAATACCCACAAAGGCGGTCATGTTTTTAAGTGGATTACCCAATAGCAAGGTAAATACAGCCAAACTAACAAGGCTCATCAATAACATGAGTATGGCATTGAACACCAGTTTTGCGATCATAAAATCGCCGGCACCTGCAATTGAATAAAAATACAACATTCTACCCCTGCTTTCAGCTAAAAAACTTTTGGCTACAGCATTAATGCATATAAATAATTGCACTACCCAAAATAAAGCATTCCAAACCCGATCTTCCGGTTGCCCCATACTTAAATACACTACAAAAATAGTAGAAGCCACATACAGTAAAATACCGTAGAAGGTATATTGCTGTCGGGTTTCGAGCAATATATCTTTTTTAATTAGGGCAATAATGTGCTGCTTGTTCATCAGGGCTTAATTTGATGGCATTTCCTGCATCTGGGTTCATAAATATCTTTTTCGCCCAATAAAACCTGGCCAGACTGTTCTGTTTTTCTATGCGATATGTTCGCGATATTGCCACATACTACACAAATGGCATGTAGTTTGGTAATGTAATCTGCTCGTGCTAACAAATTGGGCATTTGTCCAAATGGGTTGCCTAAATAATCCATATCTAATCCTGCAATAATAACGCGTATACCCCTTAAAGCCAATTTTTCACATACATCACCAATTTCATCATCAAAAAATTGCGCTTCGTCAATACCAACTACGTCAACATCCTGTGCCAAAAGTAGTATAGTTTGTGAATTTTCTATAGGAGTGGAAGCAATGGCATTGGCATCATGACTTACCACATCATTATCATCATATCTGGTATCAATTGCAGGTTTAAAAATTTCAACTTTCAAATTAGCAATTCTGGCTCTTTTCAATCTTCTAATCAGTTCTTCTGTTTTTCCGCTAAACATACTGCCGCATATCACTTCAATCCAACCAATTTTATCGCCTTTGATGTGTGGTTCTATAAACATTTTTTTAAAAGGGTTAATTGGTAAAAGCTTATTAACTTTAGCCGTATTTTCAAACATCAAATGTATTACATCCTATGGAAAGAGTGGATACTCTTATCAACAAATTAAATGAGCAATGGGCAAAAAAAGAGTCATCGGCTGCTTTATTAGCCACTGTTCAATTGTTGCTGGCAGCCTTGCAGCAGGATCATCATCATGCGCCTGTGGGTAATCATGTATCGGTGGTGATGCCATTTCATTTTCCTGCTTCTGGTTCAGAACAGGCTATGCCCATTCCGGAAAAGAAAATTTTAGAGGATAATAAGGATACATCGAATACCTACATAGCAAATCTATTCCAAAAGCCAACATTCATTCCGCATCCTAACAAACCCGCCTCCGAATTTAAGGAAGGAATGGAAGGCGATAAAAGCCTGAACGAAAAATTAAAAACAGAAAAGAAAGAATTAGCAGCCACCTTACAGGAAGCACCCATAAAAGATTTACACAAAGCCATTGGCATTAACGATCGCTATCTTTTTGTGAATGAATTGTTTCATGGAGATGAAACCATGTTTGAAAGGAGTATTAAAACCATTAATGGTTTTGCATCTTTTCCGGAAGCTTCATTTTGGATGGAAAAAGAACTAAAACTGAAATTAGGCTGGCAGGATGAGAATGAAACAATTGCCACTTTTTATCAATTGGTTAAAAGAAGATTTTCCTGAATATATTTTATAATACCTCTGGTTGAACCAGCATGCTGTTGTACATAATTTCCGGAAATTTTACAGGCATTTGAATATAGCTCCGCTTCATTCAATAATTTTTTAAATTCTTGTTCAAGCATCAAAGCATCATCTATGCTAAAGGCTCCACCTAATTCAACCAAGGCTGTTGCTTCAAAAAATTTATCGTAAACGGGGCCAAAAACAACAGGTTTGCCATAAACGGCGGCTTCTAAAATATTATGTACCCCATCTTCCCCAAATCCACCTCCTACATAGCATATAGTGGCGTATCGGTACAATCGGCTTAACATACCAATATTATCAATGATTAAAGCGTTGCATCCTGAAAAATCGATACCTGCATGTAAACCGGAGTAGCAAATATTATTTTTATATAGTGCTTTGCATTCGGCAATTCTATCTTCATCAATTTCATGTGGGGCAATAATAAAGCATAACTCAGGATGGGAATTGGCAAAATGATCTAAGGCTTCATCGTCTTCTGTCCATGTACTGCCAGCAACAATAACCTGCCTGTTTTGAATAAATTGTTCAATCAATGCATTTTGATAAGACTCAAGGGCAATATTAATAACACGGTCAAATCTGGTATCTCCGGCAACAGTGGTTTTATTGTCCAATCCAATAGAAGCAAGTAGTTTTTTTGAATCCTGATTTTGAACAAACAGATGTTGAAAGCAATGTAGCATGTTTCGATGCAGGCCTCCATACCATTTAAAAAATGGCTGGTTGCCTCTGAAAATGCCTGATACCAAAATGGCAGGGATATTTTTATTTTTGATAGCAGTTAAATAATAATACCAAAATTCATATTTAACAAATACTACCAAAGCAGGCATTGTTATGGTCAGCCATTGCTCAGCATGGGCAGCACTATCCATTGGTAAATAAAACATCCAATCAGCAATGGCATCATTCTTTTTTGCTTCATAACCCGAAGGAGAAAAAAAAGTAACCAGAATTTTATAAGCAGGAAATTGGGTTTTTATCTGTTCCATTAATGGCCTTCCCTGTTCAAATTCGCCTAATGAGGCGCAATGAAACCAAACAGTGGGTGAAGTATTGTTTTGTAAAGCATCTGAAACCTGATCAAAAATATTTTTTCTGCCGGTTAACCACAAAGCAGCCTTTTTATTGCCACGTTGAATGAGCCTGGCAATAACCACATACAATTTTAAAAAAAGGTTATAAAAAAAAAGTTGCCACATAATTGTTGGTACAAATAAACGCTTTTAAACCATTTAATGTACAAGTTATGGCATGAAATATGTAAAACTGTTTTCAATTATAATTTTGTTTTACTTTTGCCGCACTTAAATTGAGCCCATGAAACCAATTCAAATGGTGGATACCAAAACCCAGTATCTTAAAATTAAAGATGCTATACAAGAAGGAATTCAGGAAGTGTTAGAGAGTGCTGCATATATTAATGGGCCTGCTGTTCAAAGGTTTACCCATTCTTTAAATACCTATATGGGGTCCAAACACACCATTCCTTGCGCTAATGGTACCGATGCATTACAAATTGCTTTAATGGCATTGGGTTTACAACCCGGCGATGAAATAATTACTCCCTCTTTTACCTATATTGCAACTACTGAAGTGGTGGCTTTATTGCGTTTAAAGCCGGTGTTTGTTGATGTGGATCCTGTTACATTTTGTATTGACCCCAATGTTATTGAAAAATCCATTACTCCAAAAACCAAAGCAATTGTGCCGGTGCATTTATACGGACAGGCGGCGAATATGGAAGCAATTATGGCCATTGCAGAAGCACACCATTTATTTGTTGTGGAAGATAATGCGCAGGCCATTGGTTGTAACTATACCTTCTCAAATGGTACAACTGTAAAAACAGGAACCATTGGCCATATTGGATGTACCTCTTTTTATCCCAGTAAAAATTTAGGTGCTTATGGTGATGGGGGTGCTATGTTTACCAACGATGACACATTGGCGGACAAACTGCGAATAATTGCTAATCATGGTCAAAAGGTTAGGTATTATCATGATGTGGTAGGATGTAATTCCAGATTAGATGCCATACAGGCCGCTATTTTAGATGTTAAATTAAAACACCTGGATGAATATATTGCCGCACGTAATCAGGCTGCTGCTTTTTATAACCAGGCATTTGCCAACCATGCAAATATTACTGTGCCGGGTATTGCATCGTATTCAAACCATGTTTATCATCAATATACGCTGGTATTGAATAATGCTGACAGAGATGCTTTGAATGCCTATTTGGCTGAACAAAAAATTCCTTCCATGATCTATTATCCTGTACCCGGCCATAAACAAAAAATGTTCAGCACATTTGGTTTGCCGGAAGTGCAGTTGCCTGTTACTGACTGGCTTACCGAACGGGTAATTTCACTGCCCATGCATACAGAATTAGATGCAGAACAATTAGGATATATTACCACGCATGTTTTAAATTTTTTAAATAAATAATATATGAAGATAGCAGTTGTTGGTACCGGATATGTTGGATTAGTTTCCGGAACCTGTTTTGCTGAAACCGGAAATCATGTTACTTGTATTGATATAGATGCCAAAAAGGTGCAAAAATTAGCTGCCGGCACCATTACCATTTATGAGCCGGGTTTAGAAAAAATTTTCATCAGAAACTTAAATGAAAAGCGGTTAGATTTTACTACCCATCTTGCCGAAGGCATAAAAGATGCACAAATCATTTTTCTGGCATTGCCTACCCCGCCGGGGGAAGATGGTTCTGCTGACTTAAAATATATTTTAGGGGTTGCAGACCAGTTAGGAAAATTATTAAACGGTTATAAAGTAATAGTTGATAAAAGTACCGTTCCGGTTGGAACGGCCGATAAAGTAAAAGCAGCCATTGCCGCAAATTTTAAGGGTGAATTTGATGTGGTAAGTAATCCTGAATTTTTAAGAGAAGGTGTTGCTGTAGATGATTTTATGAAACCAGACAGGGTAGTGATTGGTACTACTTCTGAAAGAGCCAGAAAAATAATGGGTGAATTGTATGCTCCGTATGTGCGGCAAGGTAATCCCGTTATATTTATGGATGAAAAAAGTGCAGAGCTCACAAAATATGCTGCCAATTCTTTTTTGGCAACCAAAATATCATTCATGAATGAAATTGCACAACTCTGCGAAAAGTTAGGAGCAGATGTGGATATGGTACGCAGGGGTATTGGTAGTGACGAACGCATTGGAAAACGATTTTTATTTCCTGGTATTGGTTATGGTGGCAGTTGCTTTCCAAAAGATGTGCAGGCCTTAATTAAATCTGCCGAACAAGTGCAATACGATTTTAAAATTTTAAAAGCAGTTGAAACAGTAAATGAAAACCAAAAATTGCACCTGCTTCCTAAAATAAAAAATTATTTTTCAGGTAAACTGACAGGTAAGCATTTTGCATTGTGGGGTTTAGCTTTTAAACCGAATACAGATGATATTCGTGAAGCACCTGCTTTGTATATCATTCAGGTATTATTAGCCGAAGGTGCTACCATTACAGCTTTTGATCCGGAAGCAATGCACAATGTGCAACAGCAAATTGGCGATCGTATTCACTATGCAAAAGATCAGTATGAAGCCCTGCAAAATGCAGATGCATTAATTATTGCTACTGAGTGGAATGAATTCAGAACACCCGATTTTGACGAAATGGTAAAAAGAATGAATCAGAAAACTATATTTGATGGCAGAAATTTATTTGAAGTAAAAATCATGCAGGATAAAGGTTTTTATTACGAAAGTATTGGCCGTCCATAAAAACAATTACATGGAAAAAAAACGCATTCTCATTACCGGAGCAGCCGGATTTTTAGGCTCGCATTTATGCGACAGATTTATAAAAGAAGGCTATGATGTTATTGGTATGGATAACCTGATTACAGGCGATCTGCGCAATATTGAGCACCTGTTTAAACTGCCCGAATTTGAATTTTATCATCACGATATATCTAAATTTATACATGTACCCGGTAAGCTGGATTATATTCTTCACTTTGCCTCTCCGGCCAGCCCCATCGATTATTTGAAAATACCCATTCAAACTTTAAAAGTTGGCTCATTGGGAACGCATAATTGTTTGGGTTTGGCAAAAGAAAAGAAAGCAAGAATGCTCATTGCTTCTACTTCAGAAGTATACGGCGACCCATTAGTGCACCCTCAAAATGAATCGTACTGGGGAAATGTGAATCCAATCGGTCCTCGTGGTGTATATGATGAAGCCAAAAGATTTCAGGAAGCCATTACCATGGCATACCATACCTATCATGGATTAGAAACCCGTATTGTTCGTATTTTCAATACGTATGGCCCTCGTATGCGTTTAAATGATGGCCGGGCATTACCCGCTTTCATTGGTCAGGCTTTGCGTGGGGAAGATTTAACCGTATTTGGTGACGGAAGCCAGACTCGCTCTTTTTGTTACGTAGATGATTTAATTGAAGGAATTTACAGATTGTTGTTAAGTGATTATCCTTATCCGGTAAACATTGGCAATCCCAATGAAATCAGTTTAAAAGATTTTGCAGAAGAAGTATTGAAATTAACCGGCGCCGCTGTAAAAATAGTGTACAAACCCTTACCTGTAGATGATCCAAAGCAAAGGCAACCCGATATTACAAAAGCAAAAGAAATTTTAGGATG
This sequence comes from Hydrotalea lipotrueae, assembly GCF_019249625.1. Classification (NCBI taxonomy): domain Bacteria; kingdom Pseudomonadati; phylum Bacteroidota; class Chitinophagia; order Chitinophagales; family Chitinophagaceae; genus Hydrotalea; species Hydrotalea lipotrueae. Next base: position 35,182 of record NZ_JAESDL010000014.1, read on the forward strand.
GCAACCCACTATTGACAGAGCAGAGGGCTTGAAGCGCACTTATAATTATTTTAAATCTTTACCACATGAAGAATTATTTAAGCAGCCAAAAGAATTTGTTCAGCATTAAATTGTATTCAACAAAAAAATTATGCAGCAAAAAGAGAAAGTAGCTATTATTGGCTTAGGCTATGTGGGGCTTTCTCTTGCATTGGCATTTGCCAAAAAAAGAGCAGTAATAGGCTTTGATATTAATGCTGATAAAATTCAATTACTGCAAAATAAGATTGATCCAAATCAGGAATTTGATGCAGATGCTTTCAATGATATTGATATTCAATTTACAGATCAGCTAAAAGATATTGCCGGTGCTGATTATTATATTGTTGCAGTACCTACTCCTGTAAATGGAGAACGGATTCCTAATTTAACAGCATTGCTCAATGCCTGTAAAAGTGTGGGAACCGTTATTACTCCCGGTAATATTGTTATTTTCGAATCCACCGTTTATCCCGGTTGTACCGAGGAAGATTGTATTCCTTTGATTGAACAGGTAAGTGGCTTAAAAGCGGGTACTGATTTTTTTTATGGATACTCTCCCGAACGAATTAATCCAGGTGATGCGCAACATACCCTGGAGCAAGTGATAAAAGTAGTAGCAGGGTGTAATGAATACGCCACTTCAAAAGTTGCTGCATTATATGGCGAAGTAGTGCAGGCAGGTATTCACATTGTACCGAATATTCAAACCGCAGAAGCCGCCAAAATAATAGAGAATACCCAACGCGATTTGAATATTGGATTGATGAATGAATTGTCGATGATTTTTGATAAAATGCAGTTAGATACCAAAGCCGTACTGGCTGCTGCAGCCACAAAATGGAATTTTATGCCATTTTCACCGGGGTTAGTGGGCGGTCATTGTATTGGTGTTGATCCCTATTACCTTACTTATAAAGCAGCCAGATTAGGCTATAATTCCCAAATTATTACTGCTGCAAGAATGATTAATGATGGAATGGGAAAATATGTTGCCGATAAAATTATACAACACTTAATTGTAGCTGTTGATGTGGTGAAAAGTGCGAAGGTGTTGGTGATGGGTGCTACTTTTAAAGAAAATGTATCAGATATCAGAAATGCCAAAATTGCTGATGTGGTATTTGCATTACAGCAATTGAATATACAGGTGCATGTAACAGACCCCAGAGCCAGTCACAATGCCCTGATGCAGGAATATGGATTTGGATTAACAACATCGGTTGAGAAAGATTATGATGTGGTTATTGTGGCTGTGCCACATAAAGAATATCTATTATTAACTGATGATTATTTTAGTTCTATTACACAACCACATGCATTGATTGTAGATATCAAAGGAATTTATTCAAACAAAATTTATTCCAGAAAATATTGGTCACTTTAATTTACGTTCATGTATTTACCAGTTGTACTTGTTACCGGAAAAAATGGTCAGTTAGGCAGTGAACTGCAACAACTTGCTGTTCAGTATAAAGCGCTGTTTCAGTTTATTTTTACAGATAAATCTACATTGGATATCACCAATCCTGATCTCGTTTACCATTTTTTTGAGCAACACAGGCCTCAGTTTTGCATTAACTGCGCCGCCTATACAGCTGTAGATAAAGCAGAAACTGAACAACAACAGGCCTATGCCATTAATGCAGAAGCTGTGAATACATTAGCCAAAGCCTGCGCTGCAACGAATGCTGGTTTCATTAGTTTTTCAACTGATTATGTTTTCGATGGCACACAAAATAAACCCTATAAGCCGGATGATGCTACGCAACCTGTTAACTATTATGGTTATTCAAAATACATGGGTGAACAACTGGCGCTTAAAAATTGTGAAAAATCAATCATTATTCGAACATCGTGGGTTTATAGCAGGTATGGCAATAATTTTGTAAAAACTATGTTGCGTTTAATGAAAGAACGAACTGAAATTAACGTGGTAAACGATCAATATGGCTGCCCAACCTATGCTGCGGATCTTGCAAAAGCTGTATTGGATATTTTGCAACCATTAAGCAATGCATCTTTCAATTATTTCCCATCCGGAATTTATCATTATGCCAATGAAGGTGCTATTTCATGGTTTCAATTTGCACAGGCTATACAGCAATTAACCCAATTGCCCTGTACTTTACATCCCATTCCATCATCTGCGTATCCAACTGCGGCAAAGCGGCCAATGTATAGTGTATTGAACATAAAAAAAATATTGTATGTGTTTCATCTGCAACAGACTAACTGGCGGCAGAGTTTACAAAGTTGTTTAACTGCAATGAAAGCTATGCAACAATAATATGCATATTGCCATAATATTTATATGTTATGGAACAATTTCAAAATTTTCTTGTTATAACTTCAGTTCATTCTAAACATTAAAAAATATAAATTTTATGCAATTACAAAAAGGAATGCAGGCACCTGATTTTGCGCTTTATGATACTGATAGAAATCAGGTAACATTAAGTTCATTGAAAGGCAAAAAAGTAATCTTGTTATTTTTTCCAATGGCTTTTACCGGTGTTTGTACCAAAGAATTATGTGCAGTTAGAGATGGTATGGCAGTTTATAATAATTCAGATGCAGTAGTATTGGGCATTTCAGTAGATTCTCCTTTTACTTTAGCAAAATTTAAAGAAGCAGAAGGCCTGAATTTTCAATTGTTGAGCGATTTCAATAAAGAAGTTTCAACGGCTTATGGTGCAATATATGACTCATTTATTGGATGGATGAAAGGTGTTAGTAAAAGAGCAGCATTTTTAATTGATGCCAATAGCACTATTCAATATGCAGAAGTTTTAGAAAATGCCGGCGATTTGCCTAATTTTGAAGCCATTCAACACATACTGGCAGCATAAATGTAGCCATTTTAAAAAGGGATTGTTTCGTTAACAATCCCTTATTTTTTCTACAAACCTGCTTCATATAATTGTACAGTTGTTGTAGTAATTACCAAAATGGTTCTCTTGTTCACCGGTATGCAGTAACTTAGCTAAGCAATTAAGTGTTGATTGATGACAAAACTTTGCTTTACAATTTTATTGTTTTTTACATGTTTTGCGGGCAATGCACATCCTGAAAAACCTGTTTTCCCTGATAATTTTGATCAGGTAAAATTGGTAACTGTCTACCCCAATCCTGCTACTTCATTCATTAATTTTGAATTTGAAGGAAATCAGAATTATAAAAATTATACTTTATATATATTCAGCTTTATTGGCAAAAAAATGAATGATTATTTGGTGGATGGTACCAAAATTACTGTTCCGCTGGATGATTATTACCGCGGCATGTATGTGTATCAGTTACGCAATCAAAACGGCATCATTGTTCAATCCGGGCGCTTTCAGGTAGTAAAATAATATTGCGCTATTGGTCTTGAACTTCTACAATTAAAAATTTCAGGTATTCCGTATTGTCTAATCCCCGGATGATTGGATGGTCATTGGATTGTGTTTGAAACAAAACCTGTCGTATTCTTTTTCTTGCATCCTTTGCAGCCATTTCAATGGTGGTTAAGAATTGCTGTGGTGTTATTAAATTGGTACAACTGGAGGTAACCAAAAAACCGCCGTTTTCTACTAATTTTATGCCGCGTAAATTAATTTCCTTGTATCCGTTTAATGCATTTTGAATATTGCTCCTGCTTTTGGTAAATGCAGGCGGGTCTAACATTACTACATCATATTTCTGTTCTTCTTTGGCCCATTGTTTCAGCACATCAAATGCATTGGCTACTTCAAACCGGCAAATGTTTTCTAATCCGTTTAAAGCCGCATTTTTATTGGCTTGCTGCACTGCCTGTTCGCTACTATCAATTCCTTTTACTTTTTTGGCACCAAAATGTGCAGCATGAATTTCGAATGTGCCGATATAAGTAAAAGCGCCTAAAACATTTGCATTTTTTACAATGGGTTCAATTGCATTCCGGTTGTGTTGCTGGTCTAAAAAATAACCGGTTTTTTGTCCGTTTTCTATATCCACATAAAATTGTAACCCGTTTTCATTCAATAGAATATTGGTGGGAAATGCAGCCGATAAAAACCCTTTTTGCTGTGGTAAACCCTCCAGTTCCCTTACTGGCACGTCATTGCGTTCATAAATTCCTTTAGGATGAAATATTTGTTCCAACGCAGCTATAATGGCAGGTTTCCATCGGTCAATACCCAATGCCAATGTTTGAATAACAAAATAAGCATTAAACTTATCAATAATCAGAGCGGGCAAACCATCGGCCTCACCAAAAACCAACCGGCAATTTTCCCGGTAGCCTAATTTTTGCCGGTATTGCCAGGCCAACATTATTCTATTGTAAAAAAAGTCTTCATCTATTTTTTCCTTTTTTCTTGTTAACAGCCGAACCGTGATCTGCGATTTTGGATTGTAATAGCCAATTCCAATCAATTTTTTATCATTGCTGTATACTTCAACCAAATCGCCTGGTGTAATGTGTTCGGGAATAGGTTGTAATTCATTCCCAAATATCCATGGATGGCCACCGGCAATTCGGGGATTCATTTTTTTGTTTAAAAAAACCTTTGTCATTTTGCAAAAATAAGCGCAACACCTGCCAATTTTACTGATTCAGGCTTATTGGCAAAAAAATTGCCTTTCTTTAATCACTTCAAATATAAACTATGCAAGGAAAAGACAAACACCAAAAACACCTTACTGAGAGTGATTTATCATTAAATACTGACGAAAATGCAGCCGGGTCTGCCCATTTAAAAGAACCCGTGGCAGAACAGGGGGAAATAGAAAAATTAGAAGCCGAAATACAGGAACAAAAGGATAAATATTTACGTTTATTGGCTGAATTCGAAAATTTTAAGCGTAGAACAGCGAAAGAACGTTTGGAATTGCAACAAACAGCCGGAAAAGAAGTGATTGTATCTTTATTGGATGTATTGGATGATTGTGACAGGGCCGAGAAACAATTGAACAGCACAGATGATATTGCCCTGCAAAAAGAAGGTATTCAATTAGTTTTTAATAAACTAAGAAATGTGCTGCAAAACAAGGGGTTAAAAGTAATGGACAGCATGCAAACTGATTTTGATATTGAAAAACATGAGGCTATTACCGAAATTCCTGCTCCGAATGAAAGTTTAAAAGGTAAAGTATTAGATGAGGTACAAAAAGGTTATTATTTGAATGATAAACTGATACGTTTTGCGAAAGTAATTGTTGGAAAATAATATGTAGTGTCTACTAACCACAATCACAAGAAAAATTCTATATGCCAAAAAGAGATTATTACGAAATCCTAAGTGTTTCTAAAACTGCTACTGCTGAAGAAATAAAAAAGTCGTACCGCAAAGTAGCAATGCAATACCATCCGGACAGAAATCCTGGCGATAAAGCGGCGGAAGAAAAGTTTAAAGAAGCAGCAGAAGCCTATGAAGTGTTAAGTGATCCGGATAAACGTGCCCGCTACGACCGTTATGGCCATCAGGCTTTTGGCCCGGGAAGCAGTGGTTTTGGTGGTGCCCAAAATATGGAAGATATCTTTAGCCATTTTGGCGATATATTTGGAGATGATGTATTTGGCAGTTTTTTTGGCGGCGGAGGTTCCAGACGCGGTAACAGTGGCAGAAGACCAACCGGACAAAGAGGTAGTAATCTTCGGATAAAAATTAAACTAACTTTTGAAGAAATTGCCAAAGGAGTTAATAAACAGGTAAAAGTAAAAAAATACATTGTTTGTTCTACCTGTGGAGGCAATGGTGCAAAAGATAAAAACAGCATACAAACCTGTGGTACTTGTGGTGGCTCCGGACAGGTGCGGAAGGTTACCAATACTTTTTTAGGACAAATGCAAACAGTAACCACCTGCCCTACCTGTAATGGTGAGGGTAGTGCTGTCACCAATAAGTGTACTGCCTGTAAAGGTGAGGGAAGAGTATATGGCGAAGAAACCATTTCAATTGATGTACCTGCCGGCGTGCAGGAAGGTATGCAATTGAGCATGAGTGGAAAGGGCAATGCAGGAGAACGAGGAGGTATGCCTGGCGATTTACTCATTCAGATTGAAGAAGAAGCTCATTCCGATTTACAACGTGATGGGTTAAATGTAGCATTCGATTTGCATATTTCTATTCCGGAAGCCGTTTTTGGTACACAGGTAGAAGTACCTACTATTGATGGAAAAGCTAAAATTAAGATACCGCCCGGTACACAAAGCGGGAAAATATTTCGTTTAAAAGGGAAAGGCTTCCCCGAAGTACAGGGTTATGCTAAAGGTGATCAATTGATTCATGTTAATATCTGGACACCTCAAACAGTTTCGGCGGAAGAAAAGGAAATTTTGGAAAAATTAAGCCATAGCCCCAATTTTAAACCGCAGCCCGGTAAAAATGATAAATCATTTTTTGAAAGAGTAAAAGAAGCATTTCAATAAACTCAAAAGCCCCGAAAGGGGCTTTGGTTTTATAGGTATAATACTGAAAAATAGTTGGTAAAATCGTCTGTAATTCAATACAGAGTTGAGTTATAAGGAAGTTTGGTGAAAATATTTTCGACTAACCAAGTTGCCTTATTTTTTGAAGAATGCCAGTGGTAGAAAAACCTTCAATTATCGGATTAATGACTACACGACCATGATTGGCTAAAACTTCTTTTGCGCCTACAATAGTTTCAATTGTATAATCTCCACCCTTTACCAATACATCCGGTTCCAGTGATTTAATTAATTCTAACGGGGTATCTTCCTCAAAAATAACTACAGCATCCACCATTAATAAAGAGGCAAGTAATAGTGCACGGCTATGTTCATGGTTAATTGGGCGCTCTGCACCTTTTAAGCGTTTGGTACTGGCATCACTATTTACACCCACTATCAAAAAATCTGCTTCTTCAGCAGCTTTCGATAGTGAGGCAATATGCCCTTCATGTAAAATATCAAAACAGCCATTGGTAAAAGCAACCGTTTTATTGCGCATTTTCCAGCCTGTTCTAATGGCTTTAAGGGTTGCTAAAGGCATTATTTTTTGTTGAATAGCTTGTGTGTACCGCATACATTTCCTATATAAAAATTCATTCAATTTGTTATGAAGCCTGTGATGTTGGCACCATTCTTTTTTTATTATACCAGGGTAATAATCCCAAACAAACAAATCCCCAAATTAATATAATAATAAATTGTGCAAACCATTGTAATGTTCCATTGGCATAACCAATTCCAAAAGCTATTCCGTTTTTTTCTAAAACCATTGCCATTAAATAAGCATAGGCTCCAATGCCGCCGGGTGTTACAATCATACCAATACTTGCAAAAGCTAATGCAGAAAAAGCTACAGGAATGGCTAAACCGTTGGTACCAACGGTAGCATAAAAACCAACCCAGGTGCCCAACAAGTATAATAACCAAATGCCAAAAGAATAAAAAATGAATAAGCCTTTTTGCTCAATATCTTTAATACTGCTTAATCCTTCCCAAATGCCACGAATAATTTTTTTTAATTGAATTACCAGTTTTAAATGCGCAAAACGGTTAAACCAATGCCTGATGATTACAATGATAATCAGCAAAATACCCATTGCAATGGCCATTTTCCGCACCGAAATTCCTCCCGATTTTGATTGAAAGGTTTCTTTGAATAACTGGATGGCATAGTCGCCTATAATTTCATATTGGGTTAGCAGCGCCAGCAGGAAAACAATTCCAAGCGATAGTACATCAAACGCCCTTTCGGCTACAATAGTGCCAACTAATTTTTCGGCGGGTACTTTTTCATAGCGTGCCAGCAATGTACACTTTAATACTTCGCCCAGTCGGGGTACGGCCAAATTTGCCAGATAACCTATCATTACAGCAAAATAAGTATTGATGACAGATGGTTTATAGCCCATGGGTTGCATCAATATTTTCCAGCGCAGCGCTCTGAGAATATGGCTTAATGTAAGTATGAAAAATACCGGAATGAATAGTATATATTTTGCATGGGTTAAAGCGCCAGTAAACTCTCCCCACTGATTAGCAGGTATTTGATGAAGACTCCACCAAACCAAAAATATACCCAGCCCCAGGAAAAAAAGATATTTTACAAATACTTTCAGTTTTCTTTTCATGCAGGAAAATTCTACTGCAATTTACAGAAGCCTGTGTTAATTATAATTTATTTCCCGGTTTTGGAAAAACTACAATTGGTTTAAAAGTTTTGGCAGCGTCAAAATCCATGTGTGCATATGACATGATTACAATAATATCTCCAACAGCAGCTTTTCTAGCAGCCGGCCCGTTTAAACAGACCACGCCTGAACCTCGTTGCCCTTTAATTAAATAGGTTTCTAAACGTTCACCATTATTTACGTTCACCACCTGTATTTTCTCATTTTCAATCATATTGGCAGCATCCATTAAATCTTCATCTAAGGTTAAACTGCCAACATAATTCAAATTTGCCTCGGTAATTACCGCACGGTGAACTTTTGATTTTAATATTTCTATCAGCATAATGGGCGCAAATGTAAAAGATGATAGGATTATAACAAGTTTCCTTTTATTTAGTTAATCATCAAATTGTCAATTAACCGAACGTCTTGTATATATGCGGCTGCCAGTACAATGGTTCGGTTGGCAGGTTTCGTGGTTGATATTGGGGCAAGTGTAGTAGCATCTGCTATGCTAATGTAATCAACTTTTTCAAACCCAGCTTTCAACAGCATTTGGGTTGCCTGTTCCACTAATTCAGCTATTGTAAATTGTTGTATATTAGACTGAATAAATACAAGGCTTTGGTACAGAGCAGCTGCTTTTATCAAATTTTCTGCCGAAAGCCGCCTGTTTCTGGAACTCATGGCCAGTCCGCTTTGTTCACGAATAGTGGGTTGCAGGTGCAATTGTATTTTCAAAAATGCCGGGTTTAATTGTAATAAACGATTTATTACTATGCATTGTTGGTAATCTTTACTTCCCATGTACAGTTGATGCGGCTGAATAATGGTTAATAACCGGTCAACTATTTGACAAACGCCCTGAAAATGGCCTGGACGGTACTTGCCTTCTAAAATGGTTTCTAAGGTTCCTAAAGGGTATGGGGTAATCAGCTTTGGCCCATTGGGGTACATTTCTGAAACTGAAGGCAAAAACAAAACATCACACTGGTGGGTTATTAATAAAGCAATATCGGCTTCAATTGAAATGGGGTATTTTTCAAAATCTTCCGGATTATTGAATTGCGTTGGGTTTACAAAAATGCTGCAAATAGTAAAATTGTTGGCTTGTTTGGCTGCTTCAACCAGCGCAATATGGCCCTTATGCAAAGCCCCCATAGTGGGCACAAACCCAATTGAGGCATTGGCCTTTTTCTGAGATTGAATCATCTCCTGCAGTGCTATAATACTTTTACAAATGACCATATTTTGCCGATATTATTTTCTATAAATATGCTTTTATCACCTATTTGGTGTATTTTAATTAACTTTGCACCCTTATTTTTCGCCTCACTTAAATTGGCTTAGTAGATGTCAAAGAAAAGAATTTTATTTATTGCAACCGAAATGTCGCCTTATTTAGAGTTGACAGAGTTTGCAGAAATTGTAAACAAACTTGCAATAAAGAGCAATGACAGTGGTTTAGAAGTGCGTTGTATTATGCCCCGTTTTGGTGTTATTAATGAACGTCGGCATCGATTACATGAAGTAGTGCGTTTATCGGGAATTAATGTTTCGATTGATGATGATGATTATCCGCTTCAAATTAAGGTAGCTTCTTTACCGAATGCCCGCTTACAGGTTTATTTTTTAGAAAATGAAGATTTCTTTAAACGCAAACAAATTTTTCATGATGATGAAGAAAACTGGTTTGATGATAATGGCTTAAGAAGTATCTTTTTTTGTAAAGGAGCACTTGAAACGGTAAAAAAATTTGGCTGGCCTCCCGATATTATTCATTGCAGCGGCTGGATGACTGGTTTGGTGCCTGCCTATATTAAAACTGCCTACAAACGTGAGGCTGTGTTTAGTAACAGTAAGGTTGTTTTTACCGTAGGGCAAAATACATTTCAGGAAAAATTAAGTGCCGATTTTGTGAAGAAAGCAGTGATTAATGCCAATATTAAAGAGAAAGATTTAGAACTTTTTAAAGACGCTACCAACACTTCTCTTTTCAAAGGTGGTGCGCATTTTGCAGATGCCGTTACAATTGGTGATGATCAATTAGAGAAAAAACTAATGGACGATATCACAAAACTGAAAGGCAAAACCATTGTTCCTTTTAAAGGATGGGATTCTGATTTAACTGAGTATATAGAACTCTATCAGGAATTGTCTAAATAACCGTTGATCAAAAATTATACAGTTGTCTTAGCAACCCATTTATCATTATAACAATACTATTATCTTTGCTTACATTTCAATAAAAACAAATATTCATGTCTTATTTATTTACCTCCGAAAGTGTTTCTGAAGGCCATCCTGATAAAGTTGCCGACCAGATTTCTGATGCATTAATCGATAATTTTCTTGCATTTGATCCACAATCAAAAGTAGCTTGCGAAACTTTGGTAACTACAGGTCAGGTAGTATTGGCAGGTGAAGTTCGTTCGAAAGCTTATTTAGATGTTCAGGAAATTGCACGTGGTGTAATTCGCAAAATTGGATATACCAAAAGTGAATATATGTTTGAAGCACACTCTTGTGGTGTTTTATCTGCCATTCACGAACAATCACCTGATATTAATCAGGGTGTTGACCGTAAGAAAAAAGAAGAACAGGGTGCCGGCGATCAGGGCATGATGTTCGGGTATGCTACCAATGAAACGGATGATTACATGCCACTTACATTAGATTTGGCACAAAAAATATTGATTGAGCTGGCTGCCTTGCGTAGAGAAAACAAACAAATTAAATACCTGCGTCCCGATGCAAAAAGTCAGGTAACATTAGAGTATGATGACAATAATAAACCTGTTAGAATTGATACCATTGTAGTTTCTACACAACACGATGATTTTGATACAGAAGAAAAAATGCAGGCTAAAATCAGGAAAGATATTATTGAAATATTAATTCCGAGAGTAAAATCGAAATATAAGAAGTATGCCAAATTATTCAACAACCAGGTAACATACCATATTAATCCCACCGGAAAATTTGTAATTGGCGGCCCTCATGGCGATACCGGTTTAACCGGAAGAAAAATTATTGTAGATACTTATGGCGGTAAAGGCGCACATGGTGGCGGTGCATTTAGCGGAAAAGATCCTTCTAAAGTAGACCGGTCAGCCGCCTATGCTACCCGTCATATTGCAAAAAATTTAGTAGCTGCAGGTGTTGCCGATGAAATTCTGGTACAGGTTTCTTATGCCATTGGTGTTGCACAACCCACCTCCATTTATGTAAATACATACGGCACAGCTAAAGTGAACATGAGTGATGCTGAAATCAGTAAAATTGTTACTGAAATTTTTGATATGCGTCCTTATTTTATTGAACAACGTTTAAAATTGCGTAATCCAATTTATAGTGAAACGGCAGCATATGGACACATGGGCCGCAAAAATGAAGTGGTAACTAAAGAGTTTAAAACACCCGATGGTAAAGTAAAAAAAGTAAAAGTTGAATTGTTTACCTGGGAAAAATTAGATTATGTTCCAAAAGTGAAAAAAGCTTTTGACATTAAATAGCTGTAAGTTAATTTTTTATTGAACAAAAAAGGGCTGTCTGAAAAGATGGCCTTTTTTCTGTTCAATGCAGTAGTTTTAACCAAAATAATTTGTATGTCTGCAAACAGGGAAGTCAATCCGTGGATAATTTTAGATGAACAGGAAGTATATCAAAATGCCTGGATACAGCTCAATCATTACAAGGTAATCAACCCATCCGGTAAAGAGGGGATATATGGAAAAGTACATTTTAAAAATAAAGCTGTTGGCGTTATTCCAATAGATGAAACGCTGCATACATATCTGGTAGGCCAATATAGGTTCACCATTCAACAATATAGTTGGGAAATTCCGGAAGGTGGTTGCCCTGAAAATGAAACAGCTTTAAGTGCTGCTAAGCGCGAATTGATGGAAGAAACAGGGTTACAGGCAGAAAAATGGGAATATTTAGGAGCAGCATTTCTTTCCAATTCGGTAACCGATGAAGCGAGTGAATTTTTTGTAGCAACCGGATTATCAAAATATAAATCTGCTCCCGAAGAAACAGAACAGCTGGCAGTAAAAAAAGTAGCACTTCAACAGGCATTTGAAATGGTTGAAAACGGAACTATTACTGATGCATTATCGGTACTGGCTTTGCAGAAACTGCAATTATTGTGGATGCAGGGAAAATGGAAACCAATAATTTTGCAACATGGGTAAATCATCATCAACCTTAATCATTGGGCGGCAACCATTAATTGCAGCTATTGAACAGGGTAGGACAATTGATAAAATACTATTACAAAAAAATGCATCCGGCGAAACTGTGGCTGCCATTCGGCAACTATCCAAACAACATCAAATACCCATTCAACTGGTTCCGGTTGAAAAATTAAATTATTTATCCAAAGCCAATCATCAGGGCGTAATTGCTTTTGCAGCTTTGGTGCCTTATATGGATTTACAGGAAGTAATTAACTTTGTGGTGCAACAGGGAACGGTGCCTTTATTTGTAATGTTAGATGGTATTACCGATGTAAGAAATATTGGCGCCATAGCAAGAAGTGCATTGTGTTGTGGTGCGCAGGCTTTGATTCTACCCGATAAAGGAGTAGGCGCCCTCAATGAAGAAGCTTTAAAAAGCAGTGCCGGTGCATTAGAGCAGATACAGGTATGCAGAGTAAACAGTTTGCTGAAAGCTATTGATACACTGCATTTAAATGGTATTCAGGTGTTTACTTCAGAAATGCGTGCCGATAAAAATGTATTTGAATTAAATTTTACCTTACCCACCTGCGTTATAATGGGTGCAGAAGGAAAGGGGGTGCAGGCTTATCTTGCAAAAGCTGCTGATTATTTTTTTAAAATACCTATGGCCGGCAATTTTAATTCATTTAATGTTTCAGTAGCTACAGGTATTATTTTGTATGAAGCACTCAAACAGCGACAGTTTTCATAATATACAATCATTATTTTTTCACTTTAGAATGTGTTTACCATGCCATCTGCTGTTAAAACCATACAATTGATTGAATGTCCGCGAGATGCAATGCAGGGCTGGCCACATCCCATACCTACCGAAAAAAAAATTAACTATATCAACCAACTTTTGCAGGTTGGCTTTCATACCATTGATTTTGGCAGCTTTGTTTCACCCAAAGCCATCCCACAAATGGCAGATACGGTTCAGGTATTGAAGGGGCTTCATTTCAACAATAGCATTACAAAACTATTGGCCATTGTAGCCAATGTAAGAGGTGCTGAAGCAGCGGTTTTGTTTGATGAAATTACTTATCTGGGTTTTCCTTTTTCGGTTTCGCCAACATTCCAAATGCGCAATACCAACAGTACACAGGAAGAAAGTGTGCAAACCATTGAAACCATTCAGGAACTGTGTATCAAAAACAACAAACAGTTGGTGGTGTATTTAAGCATGGGTTTCGGCAATCCCTATGGTGATGTATATAACAGTGAAATATTACTGCAATGGGCCGATGCAATGATACAAAAAGACATTACCATCATCTCACTGGCCGATACGGTTGGACTGGCAGCGCCTATACAAATTAGCGAAGTATTTCAGGCATTAATTCCTGCTTATCCACACATTATTTTTGGTGCACATTTACATGCAAGCCCCGATAATCGTATCGCCAAATTAGCAGCCGCCTATCATGCAGGCTGTATGCGTTTTGATGGCGCTTTACGTGGGTATGGCGGATGCCCCATGGCGCAAAATGAACTGGTCGGGAATATGGATAGCTTATCTATCATAGATTACTTCAGTAAGGAAGGATTGTCGTTTCATTTCAATGCAAATGCGTTAGAAAATAGTGTATTATTAGCGGGTGAAATATTCAGCTAATGTGCTTTTGATGCGTTTTTATTCCATATTAAAAATCTGAACATGAAGTTCCACGCCGAATTCGATATTAAAAAAATAGATGAACCCATTCATCATCGGCATAAAATAATGCTGATAGGTTCTTGTTTTACTGAAAAAATAGGTGAAAAATTAAGTAATAGTGGCTTTTCAGTGCTGCAAAATCCAAATGGAATTCTGTTTAATCCGGTAAGTGTGGCGGAAGCCATTATAAACATTATTCAACACAAAATTTATACAACATCCGATTTGTTTTGTTTTAATGAAACATGGCATAGCTGGCAGTTTCATAGCCGATATTCCGGCATTACTCCGGAAGATGCTGTTCAAAAAATAAATACATCTATTCAAACAGGGCATACCTTTTTAAAGCATGCCGATTATCTTATAATTACATTAGGTTCTGCCTGGGTGTACACATTAACGGAACAGGCTGCCAATGGCAAACCCGGTACCGTTGCCGCCAATAATCATAAAGCACCGGCCGGTTGGTTTCAAAAAAAATTAATGGATACCACACAAATTATTACCGTGTTGGGTACTATGCTGGATAGATTGGGCATTTTTAATCCAAATATAAAAATTATTTTCACCATCAGTCCGGTGCGCCATTTACGCGAAGGTGCTGTTAATAATAATCGCAGCAAAGCAGCTTTAATCAGTGCAGTGCATTACTTAACAGAACAACTCCCCAAATTGTATTATTTTCCTGCCTATGAACTTGTAATAGATGATTTGCGTGATTATCGGTTTTATGCGGAAGATTTGGTACACCCCAACCATACAGCAACAGAATATGTATGGGCTAAATTGATGAATGCATGTATGAATGCAGATACCATTGCATTGATACACAAGATTGATGAAATTAATATTGCACGCAGGCATACACCATTCAATCCTTCATCGGTGCAGCATCAGGCGTTTTTAAAAAAATATGCCGCCCTTACACAATCGTTACTAAACGAGTTTCCATTTCTTCCTTTAGCAGAAACATTGCAATATTTTCAGCAGGGCAGTAAAAATTAAAACTGTGGGCACTCATTTTTTAATGTATTCTGTCGCCTCTTAATGCAGTGCTTTGCATAACGAGCATTTCATGTTCAAGCCATTGTTGCCAACGTTTTTCCACTTTTTCGGGTGTGGTATATTGTTTGGCTAAATCTAAAAACAGTGTATAATGACCTGCCTCACTTGCCATAAAACGACGGTAAAAATTACGCAGGCCTGCATCTTCCAAGCCTTCGCTTAATCTTTTAAAACGTTCGCAACTGCGTGCTTCAATCAATGCCATGGTTAACAGCTTGTCTAATAAACGGCTATCTTCATGGCCTCCTTTTTGTTGAAAGGCTAATAATTGATTTACATAAACGTCTTTCCGTTGGTTACCTAACGGTAAATTTCTTCGTTCTAATTCTTGTAAAACTAATCTGAAATGTCCCCATTCTTCGGTTACTATGGGCGATAAACGGTATACAATTTCTTTTTTTGAAGAATAATGCTGAATGAGTGAAATACAGGAAATGGCTGCTTTTTGCTCGCAATAAGCATGATCGGTTAAAATACCACCGATGCTGATTGCTGCCAGATTTACCCAGCGTGGATCTGTGGCTAAAGGTAAGTTTAAAATTGATTTTACATCTGCAGATAAATTCATAAAAACACTTAAGCACTGCAAAAATATCAATTGCTGCTGTTTAAGTTGCAGGCTGCACAATACAATTGTATTTATGTAGTTTTGAAACATGTACCACGATGAATTTCTTGACGATAAATTGAACGACCGAAAATTGCAAAGAAGCTATCGCTCTTTACAAACATCGGACAATAAAATAGATTTTTTTTCAAACGATTATTTGGGAATAGCCCAACAACGGCTGCTTACATCCGAAGATGTGCATATTTATGCCGCAGGTGCAACAGGTTCCAGATTATTGTCGGGCAATTATGCATTGATTGAAGCGGCAGAAAGCACCATAGCAACATTTCACCAAACACCTGCTGCGCTCATTTTCAATTCGGGTTATGACGCCAATGTAGGTTTGCTTTCTGCCATACCTCAAAAAGGCGATACCATTTTATACGATGCTTTATCACACGCCTCTATACGGGAAGGCCTTCGTTTATCTTTTGCACAAAGTTTTTCATTCCGGCATAATGATCTTATGCATTTGGAAGAAAAGTTAAAACTGGCAAAGGGTCATATTTTTATTGTAACCGAAACGGTTTTTAGTATGGATGGAGACAGGTGTCCGTTGCCTGATTTGGTTTTACTTGCCCAAAAATATGGTGCACACCTTATTGTAGATGAAGCACATGCCACAGGAATAATTGGGAAAAATGGAGCAGGACTTACCCAACACGATCAATTACAGGAAGCTATTTTTGCCCGTATCCATACTTTTGGAAAAGCGGTGGGCTGTCAGGGTGCAGCAGTATTGGGTTCTGAACGATTGAAAGCATATTTAGTTAATTTTTCCAGACCCTTTATTTACACAACAGCACTTCCGCCATTGGCCATTAAAGCAGTAATCAAGTCCTATCAAATATTTCCTGAAATGCACACTGAACGGCAGGTATTACAGCAGCATATTCAACAGTTTCAACAGGCAAAACTTCCATTTCAAAAGTTGATTTCAGATACACCTATTCAGGGTTTGATAATACCTGGCAATGAAAATGTAATTCAGATAGCTACAACCTTACAAAATAATGGGTTTGCAGTACGGCCTATTCTTTATCCAACAGTGCCCAAAAATGCAGAAAGGCTGCGCATTATTTTGCATGCTTTCAATACCAAAAACGAACTGCAAAATTTATTATACCTGCTCGCTTCCACATAAAATCAACAATTATTGAAATAAAAAAAATGAATGTATGCAAAAAATTATTATTTTCAATGCTGAATAAAACCTGAAATTGTTTTCAATGATTTTTTTGTTGTACAAGTATTGCTGAAAACAATAGGTTTGAACACTGCCAATACCCTGAACTTTTATAAAACTTGTCTATGAAATATGTTTACACGGGCTTAGCTGCACTGCTCACCATTGCTTTAATTGTAGTACTCAATATTCAGTTGCCGGTTGGTAATTCAAAAACACCAAGACTAGGTTATTTTTTATCTCCTCAACAAGGATTTTGGCAAAATGCAGAACCTGATAATACTGATTTTGGTGGAGAAATTGTTTTAAGTGGATTAAAAGGCAAAGCAGATGTTTATTTTGACAATCGTTTAGTACCTCATATTTATGCCGGCAATGATGCAGATGCATATTTTTTGCAAGGCTATTTGCATGCGAAGTTTCGTTTGTTTCAAATGGAATTTGAGACCAACGTGGCCGGAGGAAGATTAAGCGAATTAATTGGAAAAGACGGGCTGGCAATTGATAAATATTTCAGGAGATTAGGAATGGTATATGCTGCCGAAAATTCGTTAAAAGTTATGGAAGCAGACCCGGCAGTAAAATCAGCCATGGATGCTTATACAGCAGGTGTAAATGCCTATATAGCTCATTTAAAACCCAATCAAATTCCTTTAGAATTTAAATTGTTAAATGCTACACCTGAACCCTGGACCAATTTGCGTTCGGCATTGTTTTTAAAATTTATGTCGTATGATTTAACCGGGCAGGGCGACGATGATTTATTAATGACCAATACCAAAAACCTGTTAGGATACATTATGTTTCAAAAATTATTTCCCGACAGGGCCGATTCATTAGATCCTATTTTACCTATTGGTACCACTTTTGAAAAACCTTCTATTGTACCCAAAATACCTGTGAATGTAGATTCTGTATACTACGGAATTTCCGGGGGCACCTCCACAGCCATTCCACCTGTTATGCCCAATAAAAATAATGGCAGCAATAACTGGGCAGTTAGTGGCAGTAAAACAAAAAGCGGAAGGCCTATTTTGTGTAACGACCCACATTTGGGTTTAAATCTTCCTTCTCTTTGGTATGAAGTGCAAATTAGCACCCCAACACAAAATACGTATGGTGCAACATTTCCTGGTGCACCTTGTGTAATTATAGGGTTTAATGACAGTTGTGCCTGGGGGGTAACCAATGCAGGCAGAGATGTGAAAGATTTTTATGAAATGCAGTTTAAAGACAGCACCATGCAAGAGTATTGGTTCAATAACGCATGGGAAAAAGCTGAGATACGGAAAGAGGTGATTAAAGTAAAAGATGGTCCCGATGATGTGGAAACATTAGCCATGACTGTATTTGGACCGGTAATGTATGATAAAAATTATCAGAGTAAAAATAAAGATGGCCGTTACTATGCCGTACGTTGGAAAGCGCATGATGGTAGTAATGAATTGGCTACTTTTTATTATTTAAACAGAGCTAAAAACTATACCGATTACAGCAATGCCGTTAATTATTTTGAATGTCCAGGGCAAAATTTTGTATTTGCCTGTAAAAATGGAGATATTGCCATTAAGCAGCAGGGAGCTTTTGTAGCCAAGTGGAAACACCAGGGCGAGTTTGTGATGCCGGGTACAGATAGCGCTTATATGTGGCAGGGAATTATACCCAATAAAGAAAACCCGCTGATGTATAACCCGGCACGTGGTTTTGTAAGCAGCGCCAATCAAATGGTTGTAGATACAACTTATCCATATTATTTAGGCAGATCTGGAAATTTCCCTATTTACAGAGGGCTCATCATCAATCGGCTTTTAGCAGGTATGAATAATAATATTACACCCGAAGATATGATGAAAATGCAAACCAATAATTACAATGTATTTGCCGAAATGGCCAGACCCGCATTGTTTAAATATTTAGATGAAACCGCATTAAGCCCAACAGAAATGCGTTATATGGATAAATTGAAAGAATGGAATTTGGTGAGTGATTATAATGCAACAGCTCCTACTATTTTTGAATGTTTTTGGGATAGTGTTTTTGTAGATATTTATGCTGATGAATTGAACAGTACCGGCTTGCCGTACATGTGGCCGGAGCAAGCAACCTTAGTGGAGGCAATGATTAAAGACACGAATTACCTGTTTGCTGATGATATTAGAACAAAAGATGTGAAAGAAAATATGCGCACCATTGTACAAAATGCATGTAAACAGGCCTGTGCAGCATTAGAAAATTTAGAAAAAATGGGTAAGTTAAACTGGGGAAAATATAAGGACACCTACATTGGTCATTTATTAAAAATTCCTGCACTGAGCAGGTTGCATGTGCCAATAGGAGGTGGAACAAACATTATTAATGCCACCACATCCAATCATGGGCCCAGTTGGCGAATGATTGTACAATTAACGGATAAAACAGAAGCTTATGGAGTTTATCCTGGCGGGCAAAGTGGTAATCCGGGCAGTAAATATTATGATAATTTTATTGATACATGGGCAGCCGGTAAATATTATCCGCTATTGTTTTTAACGAAAAGTATGGCTGCAACAAGTTCTGATATGAAATGGCATTTGGAAGTGAAAAATGGATAAAACATCTGTTGGAGGAAAACTTTGCATTATTCAATTGCTAAAAAAAACATTTATAAAATTAAAAATATGAAGTTTGTAATATCTGTTATCATCACTGCTTTTTTAAGTTACTCATTTGGGTTATATGCAGCATTCCCCTGGTATAGTTTTGCTATCTGTGCATTGGCAGTTGCATTGGCCATACATCAAAAACCATATAAAGCATTTTTGTCGGGATTTATTGCTTTATTTTTATTGTGGGGAATCATGGCATTATTGATGGACAATGCCAATCACCATATTCTTTCGCAAAAAGTAGCCCAGATATTACCATTGGAAGGTTCTTCCATGGCAATTATATTGCTAACTGCATTCATAGGCGGATTGGTAGCTGGAATGGCTGCATTAACCGGCAGTTTAATCAGAAAAAGGTCAAATTGATTGGTTTAAAAAGAAAGGCCTTTTTTGTTACAATCATAAAATAAGTATTTTCGCACCGATATTTTGCCCACCCTGCAAGTGGGTCCATATTTAATCATGGAACTTTTGCCTTTGCGTAAAAAGTCTGAAATGTAATTTCTTTATGGCATTGTTACACAATCGTATTAATAATGAGGAGTTGAAAAAGCGCCTCATGGAAGAAAAAGAACCCCGCATTACTGTAAGTTTCTATCAGTATTTTGAAGTATCCAATCCACTGGCTTTTCGAGATTACCTGTATAAGCATTTGCATGCGCTGAAAGTGTTTGGCAGAATTTATATTGCCAAAGAAGGTATTAATGCACAAGCCAGTGTGCCCGAATCTAATTTTGAAGCATTCAAAACATTTTTATATAGTATTGAACCTTTAAATGGCTTACGAATTAATATTGCCGTGGATGATGATGGGAAAAGTTTTTGGGTATTAAAAGTTAAGGTGCGTGAAAAAATAGTAGCAGACGGTATTAATGATCCCGATTTTAATATGTATCAAAAAGGGAAGTATGTAGACGCCATTACCATGAACCGGTTACTGGCTGACCCCAATACCATTGTAATTGATATGCGTAACCATTACGAATATGAAGTGGGCCATTTTGTAAAAGCATTAGAAGTGCCTTCAGATACTTTTCGCGAACAATTGCCCATGGCAGTGGAAATGATGAAAGGTAATGAAGACAAAAACATCATCATGTATTGTACAGGTGGTATTCGTTGTGAAAAAGCCAGTGCATATATGTTGCATAAGGGCTTTAAAAATGTATATCATTTGGAAGGTGGAATTATTAATTATGCCCGCCAGACCCAACAATTGGGGTTAGAAAGTTATTTTAAAGGTAAAAACTTTGTGTTCGATAACAGGCTGGGTGAAAGAATTACACCCGATGTAATTGCGCATTGCCACCAATGCGGAAACCCCTGCGATACCCATACCAACTGTAAAAATGATGGTTGCCACCTTTTGTTTATACAGTGCGATGAATGTGCCACAAAATACAATGGTTGTTGCAGTGAGGCCTGCGCAGAAACCATTCATTTACCTGTTGAAAGGCAAAAGCAAATTAGAAAGGGAATAGATAAAGGTCAAAATATATTCCACAAATCTAAAGCCCGTTTAAGGCCCAGATTGAATGAAATAAATGGCGTTTAGTGATAAACGCCTAATATTTTTAATGCTTCCATTGTTTTTTCAAAAGTAATTTCATCAGAAAGAGATTGTGGAACAAATTTTTCTCCAATCAGTTTTTCGTATAATTCAATATATCGGTTCGATATGGTTTGAATCCATTCATCCGTCATTTCCGGAACAACTTCTCCTGCTTTTCCCATGAAATGATGGGCAATTAACCATTCTCTTACAAATTCTTTACTCAATTGTTTTTGTTTTTCGCCTTTTTGCTGGCGCTCCTCAAATCCTTCTGCATAAAAATATCTTGAACTATCTGGTGTATGAATTTCATCCATTAAATAAATTTCATCTCCAATTTTCCCAAACTCATATTTGGTATCTACTAAAATCAGCCCCCGTTGTGCAGCCAGTTGTTTTCCCCTTTCAAAAAGCGCTAATGCGCATGTTTCTAATTGTGCCCAATCTTTTTCACTGGCCAGTCCGCCTGCAATTATGGCTTCTTTTGTAATATCTTCATCATGCCCTTCTGCAGCTTTGGTAGAGGGTGTTATAATGGGTGACGGAAAAAAATCATTTTCCTGCATCCCCTCGGGTAATGCCACACCGCATAATGTTCTTTTGCCCGATTGATAGGTACGCCAGGCATGTCCGGTTAAATTACCCCTTATCACCATTTCTATTTTAAACGGTTCGCATTTTTTTCCAATACTTACATTAGGCGCAGGTACACTTAACAACCAGTTTTTGCAAATATCTTGGGTAGCCTGCAACATATAAGCAGCAATCTGATTCAGTACCTGCCCTTTAAATGGAATGGGCTTGGGTAGTATTACATCAAAAGCCGAAATTCGGTTACTGGCCACCATTACCAGTATATTTTGGCCAATACTATATACATCTCTTACTTTACCCTTGTAAAAATTGGTTTGTTGGGGAAATTGATACATTGCCATGCATCAAAAATACTCTTGCAAAATAATATACAGGCGCTTTTTTCGTTTTTTTTCTTTCGGATAATTTTTTTGAACGATTACATAAAAGTATTTTTCAAGTATTTTTTAATATTTTTTTTATTCAGCCAACTATTTTCTAAATTGCTGTTAAACAAAAACTGCCGTATGAGAAAATTAATGTTAATGGTTTCTTTTTGCATTACTGTTTCATTGTTTTATGTAACAGCCCATGCACAAGAAGCTACCACTGTTAGTGGCGTTATTAAAAATGCAAGTAACAATGAAACTGTATCATCTGTTTCAGTAACTATTAAGGGAGGTTCAACTGGTGCCTATACCGATGAAAAAGGTTATTTTAAATTTACTACCGCACAAAAACCGCCATTTACATTGGTTATCTCTTCTGTTGGTTTCTCTAATAAAGAAGTAACATTTAACGGAACACCTATTGAAGTGAGCCTTCAGCCACACTATATTTTAGGTGATGAAGTGGTAGTAGCTGCCTCTCGTGTTCCTGAAAAAATTATTGAATCGCCGGTAACTATTGAAAGGGTAAGTGCTGCTACCATTCGTTCTGCTCCTTCTTCTAACTATTATGATATTATCGGAACTTTAAATGGGGTAGATGTGGTAGCTTCCAGTTTAACATTTAAATCGGTAGGTACCCGTGGATTCAATGTTAATGGAAATTTAAGATTGAATCAAATTGTGGATGGTATGGATAACCAGGCCCCTGGCTTAAATTTTCCGGTAGGTGGTGTAATTGGATTAACTGAATTAGATGTAGAAAGTATAGAACTGTTGCCAGGTGCTTCTTCTGCATTGTATGGCCCTGGTGGTATGAATGGAACTGTTTTAATTAATAGTAAAGATCCATTCAAATATCAAGGATTAAGTTTTCAAATTAAACAGGGTGTAAACCATGTAGATAATTACCAACGCAATGCTGCTCCATTTTATGACTGGAGTGTACGTTGGGCCAAAAAAGTATCAGACAAGTTTGCTTTTAAAATAGCTTCACAATATGTACAAGCACAAGACTGGCTGGCCAATGATAAAAGAGATTATTCTCGTACTACCGGAACGCCCAATGGGCAAGTAATACCGGGTACCAGAGATTCTGACCCTGCTTATGATGGTGTAAATGTATATGGTGATGAAACAAACTTAGTAAGTGCTGGCGGTATTACTTTTAATTCGCTGGCGCAACAGGTAGGGCAGGGATTTATTGCTCAGGGTGTTCCCAGTTCAATCATTAATGGTATTGTTTCAACTATTCCGGCCAATCAGAATATATCCAGAACCGGATTTGATGAAAAATATGTGATTGCACCTACTACCTACAACTTTAAAATTTCAGGTGAAGCGGTTTATAAAATCAGTAGCCGAACTGATTTAATTTTTGATGGCAACTGGGGCACAGGTAGTACTGTGTATACGGGTTCTGACCGTTATGCACTGAAAAATTTAAAAATGGGTCAGTATAAAATTGAATTGAAAAACAAAAACTGGTTTTTAAGAGCTTATACTACGCAGGAAAATGCCGGTGATTCTTACAATTCAACCATTGCTGCCCGTTTGTTTAATGAGGCTTTATTACCCAGCGGTGGTGCCACCGGCTGGTTTTCCCAGTATACGCAGAATTATATTAAATCGCGTTTACCTGCTTCATTAGGTGGCGCTGGTTTAAGCGATGCTGCTGCTGAAGTGTATGCCCGTTCTGCTACCGACGCTGCTTCAGGAAGGCCGAACGGCGCTATTTATAATAACCCCTTGTTTCAAAAAATTGTACAAACCCCTATTTCTAAAGGTGGTGCACTTTTCGTAGATAAAACTGCATTGTATATGATAGAAGGTCAATACAATTTATCCCCTGCATTGGGGTTAGAAAAAACTAAAACCGATTTATTGATAGGCGGCAATTGGAAACAATATGCATTAAACTCACAGGGAACTTTGTTTGCAGATACTGCAGGTAAAATTTATATAAATGAAGTGGGAGCCTATGCTCAACTTTCGCAGCAATTATTTAATGATGTTTTAAAATTAACCGCTTCCGGCAGGTACGATAAAAATTCAAATTTTGATGGAAAGTTTACCCCTCGTTTTTCAGCAGTGGTAAAATTAGCTAAAAACCATAACCTGCGTTTTTCTTATCAAACCGCCTATCGTTTCCCTTCTACACAAAATCAATGGATTAACTTATTGGTGAGTGGCGGAATTCGTTTAATGGGCGGCTTGCCACAATTACGTAATTACTACAATTTTAATAATAATCCTTCTTACACTTTGGCCAGTGTGCAGGCATTTGGAGCATCGGTACTCAATGGCAGTCCTAATCCCGGTTTGTTGCAAGTGCAAAACTTCGGCAAATTTAAACCTGAGTCTTCCAACTCATTCGAAGTGGGTTATAAAGGTCTGATTGCCCAAAAATTGTTGATTGATGTATATGCTTACTGGGCAAATTATAAAGACTTTTTGGGTGGCGTTACTGTTGTTCAATCGCAAAATGGTTCGCCCTTGGGCTTGTTGGGCTTAAATCCAAATGGTTCATCCGGCAATGCGGCTGCTACAAGAACCATTTACAGCATTTCAGTAAATACACCGGGTAATGTAAATACCAACGGATGGGGTGCCTCTGTTCAATATTTATTACCCAGAAATTTTGCATTGAATGCCAATGTATACTCTGACCAAATAGGCAGTCTGCCTTCAGGTTTTGTTTCTTATTTCAATACGCCTAAAATCAGAACCAATATCGGTTTCAGTAATTCAGGATTTTTATTAGATAATCGTTTGGGCTTTAGTTTAATGTATCGTTATCAGGATAGTTTTTATTATGAAGGAACTTTTGGAACCGGTAATGTACCTTCTTTTGCAACCATTGATGGCGTAATTACCTTTAAATTGCCTGCTACCAAGTCAATGATTAAAATTGGTGGTACCAATTTATTAAACCATTACTATACCAATGGCTTTGGTAATGCACAGATTGGTGGTTTGTATTATGTAAGTTATGGGTATAATGTGTTTTAAAAATTACAACCCTGTTTTTAAAGCTCTTCGGTTGCTTCCGAAGAGCTTTTTTTATTACAGAACCGCTGTTTTTGGTTTTATACATGATAATCTTCTATTTTTGCTGCTCAATTTACTAATCGATATAAATTATGCGATCAATTGCTTTTAGAGAGGCACTCAGAGAGGCCATGCAGGAAGAAATGAGAAGAGATGAAAGGGTTTTTTTAATGGGTGAAGAAGTTGCTGAATACAATGGTGCTTATAAAGTTAGTCAGGGTATGCTGGCTGAATTTGGCGCTAAGCGTGTCATTGATACGCCGATTTCCGAATTAGGTTTTGCCGGTGTAGCAGTTGGTGCTGCACAGAACGGTTTAAGGCCGATTGTTGAATTCATGACTTGGAATTTTGCAGTGTTACCATTAGACCAAATTTTAAATACTGCTTCTAAAATGCTGGCTATGAGTGGTGGACAAATTGCCTGCCCCATCGTTTTCAGAGGGCCTAATGGCAGTGCCGGACAATTAGGAGCGCAACACTCCACCGCTTTTGAAAGTTTATATGCCAATATACCGGGTATTAAAGTGGTATCTCCCTCAAATGGCTATGATGCTAAAGGGTTACTGAAACAAGCCATTCGTTACGAAGAAGATCCGGTTATGTTTATGGAAAGTGAAGTAATGTATGGAGATAAATCTGAAGTGCCTGATGAAGAATATTATATTCCATTAGGAAAGGCAGACATAAAAAAAGCAGGAAGCGATATTACCATTGTTTCTTTCAACAAAATGATGAAAGTTGCATTGGGCGCAGCCGCAGAATTGGAAAAAGAAGGGATAAACGCTGAAGTGATTGATTTAAGAACCATACGCCCCTTAGACTGGCATACTATTTTAGAAAGTGTTAAAAAAACCAATCGGTTATTGATTGTAGAAGAACAATGGCCCTTTGCATCAGTAAGTTCTGAAATTACGTATCGTATACAAAAAGAAGGATTTGATTATTTAGATGCACCCATTCGCCGCATTACCAGTGCCGATGCACCCATGCACTATGCACCTAATTTAGCAGCTTTAGCTATTCCCGATGTGGAAAGAACTGTAAAACTGGCTAAAGAAGTGATGTATATGAAAAAATAAAGAAATAATTGTGTTAATGGTTATACTATTTAATCCCGAAACTCACCTTTCGGGATTTTTTTTGATATCAATCATATTACGTATTGGGTTAGGTATAATGCTGTGGGTTAACTTTAGGTTGCTAATCAATTAAAAAGCATATTGGTTTAATTTGCATGAAAAAATATTTCTATTTTATAGTGCTCGTAATTGTACAAAAAGCAACTGCACAAAACGAAGCATTGCCTACCTTTGGAAATGATACACTACAAGATGTAACGGTGCATGCCTTTATGCTGAATAAAAAATGGAAAGATGCGCCTGTTGCTGTGGCACTCATCAGTCAGGCCGATATTCAACGAAGTGCCCCCACCAGTTTATTACCGGTGCTTAATGCTGTTGCAGGTGTTAGAATGGAGGAACGTTCTCCAGGCAGTTATCGTCTTTCTATTAGGGGAAGTACCCTTCGCTCACCTTTTGGTGTTCGGAATGTGAAAGTATATTGGAATGATATTCCATTAACCGATGGTGGTGGCAATACCTATTTAAATCTGGTAGATGTGCGCCAGATCAACAATGCAGAAGTCATCAAAGGGCCTTCTTCCAGCGTATATGGTGCAGGTACCGGGGGTGTTTTGCTGCTCAATTCAGTACCCTCTTTCACATCAAAAAATCAAAGCCATTTTAATGTGGGTATTACCGGTGGTTCATATGGATTATTTGTACAAAATGCAGGATACACTTATCAAAATAAACGGTTTACTTCTTTGTTACAACAAAGCCATTTGCAATCCAATAGCTATCGTCAACAGTCGGCCGTTAGAAGAGATACATATAATTGGATAGCCAAATGGCAAACCGGTTCACAAATATTTGATGTGCTGGCATTTTATACCAATATGTATTATCAAACACCGGGCGGACTAACATTGGCAGAAATGTTAAAAAATCCCACTGCGGCAAGACCTGCAACAGGAACAACGCCGGGTGCGGTAGAACAAAAATCAGCTATTTTCGATAAAACTGCTTTTGCAGGAATACATCATTCTATACAAATTAATTCATCTCTTTCGGCAGTATCAGTAGTTTTGGTGAACGATAATGTTATTACCAATCCCTTTTTAACCAAATACGAAAACCGTGATGAAACCAATACCGGCATATCGTCTAAACTCATTTATCAACACAAAATTGGAAATGCTGCTTTACAATGGGTAAACGGGGGAGAATGGTTATACAATCATTCCAGAATAGATGATTATGTAAACAATGGAGGGGTACAAGGCAATGTACAGTTTAAAGATAATTTGTTTGCCAGTCAATGGTATGTTTTTTCTCAATTACAGCTTAGCTGGAAAAAAATTACACTCAATGCAGGCGTAAGTTTCAATAATCAGCAATTGCAGTATCGACGTCTTACTGACAGCACCATGTTACATGATTTAAGTACCCAAAATCAACAGGTATTCACGCCTCGTTTTTCATTGGGTTATCAATTAACGTCATCTGTTTCGTGGTATGCCATTGCAGCCAAAGGATTTTCTCCCCCAACACTGGCAGAATTTTTCCCACAGGATAGAATTTTTCACAGTAAACTAAAAGCAGAATATGGCTGGAATATTGAATCCGGTATTAAAGGCAGTGCGTGGAACAATAGTTTACAATTTGATGTAGCAGCTTATCATTTTCAATTACAAAATGCCATTGTAATGCGGGTAAATGCTCAGGGGGCACAGTATTTTGTAAACTCCGGCGGTGCGCTCGAAAAAGGTATTGAAGTAACGGGCAAATATCGTTTATGGCAAAAGGCTTCAGCTTTTATCAGTCAGTTCAATATATGGGGCAGTTTTAGCTATCAGCCTTATTATTTTTCAGATTATAAACAGGGCAATAACAATTATACCGGCAATGCGGTAACAGGTGTTCCCAAACATATTACCAATGCGGGCATTGATATGGCCACAAAAAATAAATATTATCTGCATTTGCTGCTCAATGCTACTGCTGCTATTCCTTTAAATGATGGCAATACAAACTACGCAAATGCCTATCAAAACTTACAATTAAAAATGGGCAGGTATATCCATTGGAAACAGGCTAAACTCAATATTTTTTGTGGTATTGATAACCTGTTGAATCAAAATTATAGTTTAGGTAATGATATCAATGCATTTGGAGGGAGATATTATAATCCGGCACCCAGTCGGAATTATTATGCAGGAATAAATTTTAGCTGGTAGCTTTATTCCGTATCTGTTATGTGCAAACAGTAACTAACACTTATCTTAGCAAAAACTTACCAAAAATTATGTTTCAAATTCTCGTAATTGATGATGAACGTGCCATTAGAAGCGTTCTGAAAGATATTTTAAGCAATGAAGGATATAAGGTAGAGGAAGCTATCGATGGTGAAGATGGTTGGAAGAAATTTATCGCAGCCAATTATGATGTGGTATTATGCGATATTAAAATGCCCAAAATGGATGGCATTGAATTTTTAACGAAAGCTTTGGAAGAAAAACCGGAAGTGCCCATTATCATTATTAGCGGACACGGTAATATTGAAACCGCAGTAGATGCTGTTAAAAAAGGTGCATTCGATTATATTGCCAAACCGCCCGACTTAAACAGGATGCTCATTACCATTCGTAATGCAATGGATAAAACAACTTTGGTAAAAGAAACCAAGGTATTGAAAAGAAAAATAGGTCGGGTTCAGGAAATTATTGGAGAAAGTGATGTCATCAAAAAAATTAAAGCTACCATTGATAAAGTAGCCCCTACTGATGCTCGTGTATTAATTACCGGAGAAAATGGAAGTGGCAAAGAATTGGTTGCCCGATGGTTGCATGAAAAAAGCAACAGAGCCAAGGCACCATTAATTGAAGTAAATTGTGCTGCCATTCCAAGTGAACTGATTGAAAGCGAATTATTTGGTCATGAAAAAGGTTCTTTTACTTCGGCCATCAAACAACGCATCGGCAAATTTGAGCAGGCCAATGGTGGTACGTTGTTTTTAGATGAAATTGGCGACATGAGCCTGCAGGCACAAGCCAAGGTATTAAGGGCATTACAGGAAGGTAAAATAACCCGTGTAGGTGGTGATAAAGAAATTAACGTGGATGTTCGGGTGGTAGCTGCTACCAATAAAAATTTGTTGGAAGAAGTAGAAGCAAAAAATTTCAGGTTAGATTTATACCATCGGCTGGGCGTAATATTAATACATGTACCTTCTTTAAATGAAAGAGCTGAAGATATTCCGCTGCTAATAGAAAAATTTTTGGAAGATATTGCCGAAGAATATGGCGAAGCCAAAAAAGCAATTGAAAAAAATGCAGTGTTGGCATTAAAGAATAAAAAATGGTCGGGCAATATTCGTGAATTGCGAAATGTAATTGAACGACTGGTAATTTTATCCGGTAAAACCATTACGGCCGATGATGTAAAAAATTATGCATTGGCCATGTAATGCAAGTTTGTATTTTGTTTAACAAAACTAAACTAAGCTTTGTAAACTTCATATTGCAAATCACATCATCATACAAACCAATGTATTACTGATGCATGATTTACTGTAACTAAAATATATTTATGGGTATAACATTATTTATTATTGGAATTATTGGCTGGCATGTAGGTATGTATGGTATGTTTAAAAAAGCAGGTATTGAAGCTTGGAAAGCATTTATCCCATTTTACAATACCTGGTTAATTACAGAAAAATGTAACATAAAAAAATGGTGGTTCTGGTTACAACTTATTCCCATTGCCGGGCAGTTCATTACAATATGGATTACTATTATTTTTACCATGTATTTTGATAAGTTTAATTTAATACACCATACGCTGGCGGTTTTTCTGCCCTTTATTTATTTTCCATATTTAGGTTTTTCGAAAGATGTGCGTTGGGTTGGCGAAAAAGCAGTAAAACAATACAAAAAATCGGTTGCACGGGAATGGATTGATGCGGCAGTATTTGCTATTGTGGCAGCTACCATCATCCGAACTTTTGTATTTGAAGCCTACGTAATTCCAACCGGTAGTATGGAGAAAACCTTAATGGTGCACGATTTTCTTTTTGTAAACAAAATGGCCTATGGCCCAAGAATTCCGGAAACGCCTTTATCTTTTCCTTTTGTGCATAATATTATGCCTTTCAGTGAAACAACCCCATCTTATTTAAAATGGATAGAATTAAAGTACATGCGCCTGCCGGGTTATGTGCCCATTAAAAGAAACGATGTAGTAGTATTCAATTTTCCTGAAGGTGATACCATTATTAATTTGCCCGGTTATGGTTCTGCCCAACCTTATTATGATTTTGTTAGAAGACAAGGAAGGGATGCAGTATGGCAACAATTTGGAGAACACATTTTAGTACACCCGATGGATAAAACTGATAATTACATTAAACGTTGTGTGGGTTTGCCGGGCGATACTATTCAGGTAAAAGAAAGTGTGCTGTATGTAAATGGGCAAAAGGCTATTCAGCCCGAATATTCGCAAACCACTTTTGTGGTGAAAACCAAGGGCAGACCACTTGATTTTGATATATTGAAAACCCAGTATAATATTGATGTGCGCAACGATGAAAAAACAGATCAACTACATGATGATTTGCAAAACATGTACCGGCAAAGTGGTGCCTATTATATGCCCTTAACACATAACGATGCCATGGCATTACAAAAAATACCCGATGTGTTATCAGTGGAGCGTTTCGTAATTCCTTTCGATTCTTCTGAAGCTGCCTACAGCATATTCCCTTATCAATTATCACGTGGTTGGGGTGTAGATAATTATGGTCCATTATATATTCCTAAAAAGGGTGCAACTGTTACGCTTACAACCGAAAACATTCCTATTTACAGGCGTTTGATTCATGTATATGAGCATCATAGCCTTGAAGAAAAAAATGGAACTTTTATTATCGATGGTAAACCACAAACGCAATATACCTTTCAATACAATTATTACTGGATGATGGGAGATAACCGCCACAATAGTCAGGACAGTCGTTTCTGGGGTTTTGTACCGGAAACAAATATTGTGGGAAAAGCATCACTCATTTGGTTTAGCTGGGATAATGGCCCCCGGTGGAACCGAATTTTTAAATGGATAAAATAGTTATCTTTATCCTCATATTTTTTTAAGTCCTTGTTACCTAAGTAACAAGGATTTTTTTATCGAATAAATTTAACCGCTTGAACCATAAAATATCTCGGAATGCAACAACAATATCAATTTAATTATCAGTTATTCCAACACATTCAGGAACTTTCTGAATCAGATGCACTTTTATTAGAAAAAGCAAGAATCAATACCAGTCTGGCTTATGCACCTTATTCACAGTTTCTTGTATCAGCAGCAGCCATGTTAAGCAATGGAAAAATAGTAACAGGAACCAATCAGGAAAATGTAAGTTATCCTGTAGGCATTTGTGCAGAAAGAAGTTTACTGGCATCTGCGGCAGCATTATATCCAAAAGCGCATGTGGTAACCATGGCCATTAGTTATCAATCGCTCAAAGGCAGTAGCAACAAACCTATTTCGCCCTGTGGTATGTGCAGGCAGGCTATTGTAGAACACCAAACAAGGTATCGGCAAACCATGCGTTTAATTTTAAGCGGACAAACAGGACTAATATTTGTAATTGAAAATGCAGCGGCCTTGCTGCCATTGGCATTTACCAGTAAAGAAATATAATGGAAGCCTAAAAAAGAGGAACCCCCGAAGAATCGGAGGTTCGATAATTATTTTGAAAAATTAACATTATGAATCAAAAGTACTGGGATACCTGTATACCTCATTGTTAAGAATTACAATTTCAGTATAATTTAATGGCTTTTAAACCACTATTCAGCATAAAGGTATCAATTATGTATTTTTTAATACAAAAAAAGCATAATATATTTTTGGTTTTAAATATATGTATGCAAAATGTGTAACGGTTTATAGCATCCATTCATGTAAGTGATGGTACAAACTATTGATTGAATTGCAGGATGTATAATCAGTAACCGTTCTATTTGATTGAATATTTTTTGGTATTAAAACTTTATCTTTCCACTTTAAATTTTTTTGTATGAAACACTTACCCTTGCCATCAAAACTATTTGAAGAAAATCGGCAACGCTTCATCAAGGCCATGCAACCCAACAGTATCGCCATATTTGTTAGTAATGATGCTTTCCCATCTAACGGAGACGCCTTACATGTATTTAAACAAAATAGTGATTTGTATTGGTTAAGCGGTATTACGCAGGAAGACTCAATGGTTATTTTATATCCCGATAATTCTGAAAAAAAATTTCGTGAAGTGCTCGTTTTGGTACGTCCGAATGATTTGAAGGAAAAATGGGATGGTAAGCGTTTAAGAGAAGCAGAAGCCCGGGCAATTTCCGGAATGGAAACTATTGTGTGGGCCGATACTGTTGATGCGCTATTGCAAGGTTGGATTCATGCAGCAGATACCATTTACTTAGATTCAAATGAAAACGATCGGAAAGCTTCCTTAATTCGCAGCAGTGAATATCGGTTTATTGATGAAATGAAGGCACTCTACCCATTACATGAATACAAACGGGCTGCTAAAATTTTAAAACAGTTACGCAGTATTAAAACAAAAGAAGAAGTAGCAGTAATTCAAAAAGCTATTGACATTACTGAAATTACTTTTAGAAGGTTATTGCAATTCATAAAACCGGGTGTTACTGAATATGAAATTGAAGCAGAAATTTATCATAGCTTTTTAAGTAACCGCGCAGAAGGCCCTGCTTACCATAGCATCATTGCCAGTGGCGATAATGCCCGAACATTACATTATGTTTTCAATAATCAGGAATGTAAAGATGGGGATTTGGTATTGATGGATTTTGGTGCGGAATATGGGGGCTATTGTGCCGATTTAACCCGTACAGTTCCTGTTAATGGTAAATTTACCAAACGTCAGAAAGAAGTGTATAATGCCTGTTTACACCTTCATAATTACGCTAAATCTATTTTAAAACCCGGAATACTTTTGGCAGATTATCACAACAAAGTAGGAGCGGAAGCCACCAAACAGTTTATAAAAATTGGCTTACTATCCAAAGCCGATGTAAAAAATGAGGATAAGAATAATCCCGCTTATCGAAAATACCTGTATCATGGCATCTCACATCATTTAGGAATTGATGTGCACGATTTGGCCAATAAACACCAACCGGTTACTGCCGGAATGGTATTTACCGTTGAGCCGGGTATTTATATTGAGCAAGAAAAAATGGGTATTCGTATTGAAAACAATGTTTGGATTACCAAAAACGGTAATACCGATTTAATGAAAAATATTCCTGTTACCGTTGAAGAAATTGAAAAATTAATGCATATTAAAAAATAATATTTATATAGCTTTTATACAGCCATTATGCGTAAACAAATTCCCAATGCTTTTACAATATTGAATCTGCTTTTTGGCTGTTTTGCCATTGTAGTAATACTGCAACCGGGTTTAATGTTAAGTGTAGATGAAACCGGCCAGCAAACTATTGAAATACCACAAAAAATTTACTGGGCTTCTGTTTGTATTGGTGTGGCTGCATTGGTTGATTTTTTGGATGGTATGGTAGCACGTGCATTGAAAGCCAGTTCAGAAATGGGGAAACAATTAGACTCCTTAGCCGATGTGGTAAGTTTTGGAGTGGCACCCGGCATGATATTGTTTGAATTTTTAAAAAGAGCCTACGCAGCTCAACCCAATGGATTAGATGTTTCCATTCTTTGGTTATTGCCTGCTTTTTTAATACCCTGTGCCGGAGCATATAGATTAGCAAAGTTTAACATTGATACAACACAAACGCATTATTTTAAAGGCGTACCCATTCCGGCAGTAGGTATTTGCATTGCTTCTTTTCCGCTTATTTATTGGTTTTCGAATACTGCCTGGATGATTGAGTTAATGGTGAATAAATGGTTTTTATACAGTTGTGCAGTTGTATTGAGTTTTTTGATGGTATCAAAAATGCCTGTAATGGCATTAAAATTTAAAAAACTTTCTTTTGCTGCTATATGGCCTTTCATAATTATTGTTGTTGTTGCAGTGGTGAGTGCATTGTTTTTAGGATGGATGGCTGTGCCGGTTAGTTTTATCGCTTATGTAGTTTTATCTTTGCTTTTAAAACAAAGGATAGTATCATGATATACCATGTTCAAATTAAGGTAATGCCTTTAAAAGATTTATTAGATCCACAGGGAAAAGCCGTATTAGGCGGTTTGCATAATCTCGGCATACTGGCGGTAAACGATGTAAGGGTGGGCAAACATATTACCCTGCAAATTGAAGCTGATTCTGAGAATACTGCAAAAAGTATTGCTGAGGAAGCCAGTAAAAAATTATTGGCCAATCCGGTAATGGAATTTTATGAAATTGAAATGATTCATTCAGGCATAAATAAAAAATTTTTATAAGCCGGCTATGGATGCTGAACAACAATTGCAACGAACCAACCAATCCGTAAGGCTCTATCTTGTACCAACCCCCGTCGGCAATTTAAAAGATTTTACGTATCGCTCCGTTGAAGTGTTGCAACAGGCAGATGTTATTTTGTGTGAAGATACGCGCACCTCTTCCCGCTTACTGCAGCACTATGGCATTCAAAAACCGGTATCGCCATATCATCAGCATAATGAACATAAAATAGTAGACCATTTGGTTACGCAAATGCTATCGGGTAAAGTTTTTGCATTAATTACCGATGCGGGTACGCCAGGTATTTCCGATCCGGCTTTTTTACTGGTGCGGGCCTGTGTGCAGCAGCAAATTCATGTAGAGTGTTTACCCGGAGCCACAGCTTTTGTTCCTGCATTGGTGGTAAGTGGTTTACCAACCAATCGGTTTGTATTTGAAGGTTTTTTACCACCTAAAAAAGGAAGGCATACTTTGCTTTCCAAGTTGGCTTTGGAAGAAAGAACCATCATACTGTACGAAAGTCCAATGCGATTGCAAAAAACATTACTTGAATTAATCACCTATTTCGGCGCTGAACGCCAATGTTCAGTAAGCAGAGAAATTTCTAAAATGTTTGAAACCCATGTGAGAGGTACTTTACAACAAGTGCATGATTGTTTTCAGCAACAAGTTGTAAAAGGCGAAATTGTTATAGTAATTGGAGGTATATCCTGATAACAATATTTTATTCAATTAAAACATTATCCATGAAACGTATTATGAGTTTTTTATTTGTTATTGTATTGTTGAGTTCGGTTCAAGTGCAGGCTCAATTTCGTAAAATACCGGCAGAGGTAACTGAAGCCTTTACTACACAATTTCCACATGCCACCAAATTGAGTTGGAAAGATAATATTACCAACTTTCAGGCAAATTTTAACAATGGCGATACGTTGATGCAGGTAAAATACAATAACAAAGGCCAATGGTTAGAAACCATTTCAAAAATGCCATACGACCAGTTGAATGATGCCATAAAAGATGGATTTGATAAAAGCAAATTCAACGATTGGGAAATTGTATTGGTACAGAAAATAACTTCATTAAACAATGAACTGCTTTACAGGATAGAAGTTCGTAAAAATGCATTTCGCAAAACCTTTCTCTATTTTAGTCAGAAAGGTCAACTTCAAAAAGATATACCGGCACTGTAAATTTTATTTGTAATAAAAATTTTACCTTGCCCAATAGCATTCATAAATTGAAAATGATTTTAATTTTTTATAAGATGAGGTTGAGTTTCTGTTAGAACATTCATTGATTTTTTAAAATTTTACGGCATATGATGAAACAATTTTTAGCCATTCTATTCATTGTTGGCATTGCACAGCAAGCTTTATATGCACAGCCCGATCGCTGGCAGCAACATATTTATTATCAAATTGATGTACGTATGAATGTGGTAACCAACAGGTTTACCGGTACTGAAAATATTGTATACACCAATAATTCACCTGATACTTTGCATCGTGTGTTTTTTCATTTATACTGGAATGCGTTTCAACCCAATAGTAGTATGGATGTTAGAAGTAGAGAACTGGGTAAAATTGCTACCCGCCAGGATCGCAATGGTAACCCCATACCTGATTGGGATGAAAGAGTGAAAGATCGAATCAGTAAACTTGAACCAAATGAAATTGGGTATGATAGTGTAATCAGTATTGTTATTAATGGTGTAGAACAAAAATTAATTTATCATGAAACCATTTTAGAGGTGC
Organism: Hydrotalea lipotrueae; assembly: GCF_019249625.1. Classification (NCBI taxonomy): domain Bacteria; kingdom Pseudomonadati; phylum Bacteroidota; class Chitinophagia; order Chitinophagales; family Chitinophagaceae; genus Hydrotalea; species Hydrotalea lipotrueae. Next base: position 71,521 of record NZ_JAESDL010000014.1, read on the forward strand.
CTTTATCTACTCCAATATTGCCTAACAGTAAAACCAATATGAAGGTAGTGTTTAAGGCGCAGGTGCCCATTCAAATTAGGCGTAGCGGACGCGATAATGCTGAAGGTGTGCGTTACAGCATGAGCCAGTGGTATCCTAAAATGGTAGAATATGATTATCAGGGCTGGAATGCCAACCCTTACATTGCCAGAGAGTTTTATGGCGTATGGGGCAATTTTGATGTTAAAATTACCATTGATAAACATTATATGGTGGCTGCTACGGGTATATTGCAACATCCTGATGAAATTGGTTTTGGCTATGAAAAGCCGGGTATAAAAGTTCCGGAGCACAAGGGCAATACCATTACCTGGAATTTTATTGGTAATAACGTGCACGACTTTGTGTGGGCTGCAGATCCTGATTACAGGCATTTATCTAAAAAAGTTAGACCAGGGTTGGTATTAAATGTTTTTTACAAAGCAGGAGATGCTCATACTGACAGTGCCTGGAACAATGTGCTATGGTCGGCAGAAAAAGCACTACCTTATATTGAAAAACGTTTTGGCGCTTATGCCTATCCACAATATTCTTTTATTCAGGGTGGCGATGGGGGTATGGAATATGCCATGGCTACTTTAATAAAAGGGTCTGGTTTGGGTACTGTTTTTCATGAATGGATGCATAGTTGGTATCAGCACATGCTGGGTACCAACGAAAGTTTATATCCCTGGATGGATGAAGGTTTTACTACTTATGCAGCCTCTGAAGTGATGGCATGGTATAACCAGAATATTGCACAACAATCGCCTTATACCAGCATTCCCGTTAAAAATTATATTAAAAACAGAGTAATGGAAGATGTTGAAAAGTTGCCTAAAAATCAATATGATAGCTATATGGGGTATTTTGCCTTAGCCAGAAGTCCTTATGAAGAACCCATGAGTACACATGCCGATCATTATAATACCAACTTTGCCTATTCGTTGGCTGCATATAGTAAGGGGGCAGTTTTTCTTGAACAATTAGGATATATTATTAGTGATAGTTTGCGAGATAAAGTTTTATTGGCATACTACAATACCTGGCGGTTTAAACATCCCAATGCCAATGATTTTATAAGAGTAGCTGAAAAAGTTAGCAATATTGAGTTGGAATGGTATAAAGAATATTGGGTGTATACTACCAAAACAATTGATTACGGCATTGGAGATATTAATGTAGTGAATGGCAAACCACAAATAACTTTAAAACGTATTGGCAAGATGCCCATGCCCATTGATGTATTGGTAACTTATAAAGATGGAACCAGTGAGCTGCATTATATACCCATGAGCCTGATGTATGGTATAAAGCCTGCTGAAGATACAATACCCAGAATTATACATGAAGAATGGCGCTGGACACATCCTGAATACAATTTCACCATCAGCAAAAGTATTCGTGATATTAAGAGTATAGAAATAGATCCTACACAGCGTATGGCCGATGTAAACCGTAGCAATAACAAATTAGTAATACCTGAATAATTGATTGGATTGCATAGAATAGGAGGCACATAAAAAATTGCTTCCTATTTTTTTACATGTACTATATATTTTTCCTGAAAATAGGGTTCAGGAAAAATATCATAAATGCTGTATAGAGAGGGGCGGGTTAAACTTTCTGAAATTTCCTGATGCAAATCACCGCCTTTCAGACATATTAAGCCATTTGCCAAATTATCGGCAGTAACGGTATTCCCTTTTTTAAGGAGTGGTTTACTCCATTGCCATAAGTCTTTCAATGGTGCTACTGCACGGCTTATGGCAAAATCAAATTTTCTGTTTTTAATTTGTTCTGCACGGGTATGTTGTGTAGTTACATTATGAATTTGGGCTCCTTCACAAACAGCCTGTACTACAGTAAGTTTTTTAGCAATACTGTCTACCAAATGAAAATGAACATCGGGAAAAAATATGGCTAAAGGTATTCCTGGAAACCCGCCACCGCAGCCAATATCTATTATTTCCATACCCGAATCAAAATTGGTAATGGTAGCTATACTTAGTGAATGTAATACATGGTGTAAATAAATACTGTCTATATCTTTTCTGGAAACAACATTTATTTTTTCGTTCCATTCTTTATAAAGAGGCGCCAATGCCATAAGCTGATGCTGCTGTTGAGCTGTAAAATCAGTAAAATATTTTAAAATATTATCCATACAATAAAATTATGGAGCATTCAAATTAGCTCCATGTTTTTTTCGGCTTTTTCCATAATGCCGGGAAAAATAATATATAATAAAAAAACATCCAGATATCAAACAACAAATACATGGGCCATAAATCTTTTTCGTTTAATTTTTTCATGGCATTAAAATAAATAATACCCTGAATCAATAAACGTAATCCAAATACAGCCAGTGTTAGCCACCAGTTAAACAAAATAATACTGGCTGCTAATAATGGATAAATCCAAAAAAAACTAAAAGTATACAATCCCAGCCAGAATTTATGTTTGGCTTTATAATATTTAGAAGTAGAATAATGCCTGTTTTTTTGTTTCATCCAGTCACTCCATTTTTGTTTTGGCTCACTCAATGTAAAAGTATCCGGATCAATCACTACTGCGGTATTGTTTTTCCTGGCTACTTTATTAATAAATAAATCATCATCTCCTCCGGGTATCTGATTCATGGACGAAAAACCTTTGGTTCTAATAAATACATCCCGCTTATAACTTAAATTTCGCCCAACACCCATATACGGCATGCCGGCCAAAGCATAGGAAAAATATTGCAGTGCGGTATGAAATGTTTCAAAACGGATAATTTTATTCAGTAATCCCGGTTTTTTATGATAGGCTCCATAACCCAATACAATTTCAATTCCATCATCATAAGCAGCCTGCATTTTTTGAATCCATAATTCGCTGGCAGGAACACAGTCTGCATCAGTCAGTAAAAGGTATTCATAACGGGCGCTTTTAATGCCCATCGATAATGGGAATTTTTTACCGGCAATGAGTTTTGCTTCCTGCGTCAGTTCTATGTGATGAATATGCGGAAATGCTGCTTTTAATTCATCTAAAATATATTTTGATTCGTCGGTTGAATTATCATTCACTACAATTATCTCATGTATGGCATTGTATTCCTGTACCAGAATGCCAGGTAGGTTTTTTACCAAATTAGCTGCTTCATCTCTGGCACAAACAATAACAGAAACGGGTTTTTCTGCCTGCTCTGAAAAATCTTTGTTTTTATAAAATGCAGTTTTGCTAAATAAAAATAAATAATATAAAACTTGTATGGCAATGCAAGTGCAGAATGCAACAAAAATAAAGAAAGGTAAGGGTAAAGGTATTGTCATTATGCAAAAATAGCTTTCCCAATAACTTGCTTTAGTTGGTTGAACGCTTTGTGGATAACAATTGCTTAACCTGTAGTTATTTACAGGCAATCTGTATAATCTTGTTTTAAAAAACGGCCATACACTTATTTTTGCAAACTTATGCCGCAACTTCAATTTAGTATTCAGGAAACAGATGTTGCCTGTGCTGCCCGTGCCGGTACAATCATTACTGATCATGGTAGTATTCAAACTCCTATTTTTATGCCGGTTGGAACGGGTGGGTCTGTTAAAGCCATTACGCAGCAACAATTGCAAGATGATATTCATGCACAAATTATTTTGGGCAACACCTATCATTTGTATTTAAGGCCTGGAACCGATATTTTACAACAAGCCGGTGGATTGCATAAATTTATGGGTTGGAACCGGCCAATCTTAACCGATAGTGGTGGTTATCAGGTGTTTTCATTGGCTACCCAGCGAAAGATTAAGGAGGAGGGTGTTACTTTTCAATCGCATATAGATGGCAGCAGGCATCTTTTTACACCTGAATATGTAATGGATATACAACGCAGTATCGGGGCAGATATTATTATGGCTTTTGATGAATGTCCGCCTTATCCTTCTGATTATGCATATGCAAAGAATAGCATGGAGCTTACACATCGCTGGTTGGATCGGGGTATTGCCCGGTTAGCCGAAACCCCCGACTTATATGGCTATACACAAAATCTATTTCCCATTGTTCAAGGCGGTACATTCAAAGATTTACGAACTGCTTCCTGTGCATACATTGCGTCAAAGCAGGCTGCGGGTAATGCTATTGGAGGATTATCTGTAGGGGAACCTGAAGAGATGATGTACGATTTTACTGCTTTATGTTGCTCAATTCTGCCTTCAGAAAAACCACGATACCTGATGGGGGTAGGAACCCCCTGGAATATTTTGGAAGGAATTGCTTTAGGAGTGGATATGTTTGACTGTGTAATGCCAACCCGAAATGGCCGGAATGGGATGCTTTTTACCTCAAAAGGTATTATTAATATTAAAAATAAAAAATGGGCTACCGACTTTTCGGTTATTGACGATGGTATACCCGCATCCATCAGCAATTATTATTCAAAAGCATACTTGCGCCACTTATTTGCAGCAAATGAAATTTCAGCTTTGCAAATTGCCAGTTTACACAACCTTTCATTTTATTTATGGCTGGTTGCTGAAGCACGTACACAAATACTGCTGCGTAACTTTAATCCATGGAAGCAGGAGATGGTACCAATCCTAAAACAACGCTTATAAAATCATCATTCCATATGGAATGTAGTATTGGGGTTTCATAAAATTGTAACCGAAATTATACATATAAATTTTTTAAAACAAATGTGAACAATTGAAATACTAATTCATTACTTATCCACCAACTCTTCTTTTGTTTTGTATTCCGGCAAAATAAAATTAGTTTCATACTACATTACTAATCTGTTACCTGTGAAATGCATTTCCCCCTACATCCATTTTAATGGATGTTTTTTTCTCTGCTGCCGTCCATGGGGTTTAACAGCTTGTTGCCCATTGGTATATTTTCTCCCATTATCTTTGTGCCCATTGTTATTTGTATTACATCAATAAATTGATATTGGTGATGAATCAAAATCATTTCAACAATAATTGGAAACAATTACAGTAAATGAGTTGATTTTAACCTACACCCATTGCAAAAGCTTTAGTGCTTGTTTGTGCGGAAAATTAGAAAAGTATGAAAAAGATAGACTGGTATATTATTAAAAAATTTTTGTCCACCTTCTTCTTTTCCATTTTTTTATTTACCGTAATTGCCGTTGTTGTTGATATTAGTGAAAAGGCCGATGATTTTGCCAAATCAGGGTTAAGTGCCAGAGCCATAGTAAGCCAGTATTACTTTGGATTTGTTCCCTATATTCTTGCATTACTCTTTCCATTATTTATATTTATTGCAGTTATTTTTTTTACTTCCAAAATGGCCGGCAGAAGCGAAATAGTGGCTATTTTGGCCAGTGGTACTGCTTACAATCGCTGGTTGCGGCCTTATTGGATGGCGGGTATTCTATTGGCGGGTATTCTATTGGTTTCCAACTTATACATCGTTCCAAAAGCCAATGTTATCAGAGGAAATTTTGAGGCCAAATACCTTGATCCCAATTCTTCCTATGAAAACCTTACCAAAAGCAGAAACGGCAGTGGTAGTGATTTTTATATGAAAGTAGATTCATTTACCTATGCCGGTATTTATAATTATGATACCATTAGCAAAAGAGGTGGCCCCATTTTTTTAGATGAAGTTCGGAACAACCAAATGGTTAAAAACACCCGTGCAGAAGGCATTTCATGGGATACCCTTACCAAAAAATGGAAATTGGAATATGTTATTGAACGTGATATATTACCACTGGGTGAAAATGTAAGAATGCTGCCTGCATTGTATAAAAATTTAAACTTTACTCCAGTTGATATTCGACAGGATAAGTACACAAAAGATAAATTAACCTCGCCGCAATTGGCCCATTTTATTAAACTGCAGGAATTACGAGGTGCCGAAGGATTAAACGAACTAAAAGTAGAGGCAGGCAGAAGGTATGCCACGCCAATAACCGTTATTTTATTAACCCTGATTGGTGCTATCGTTGCCGGCAGAAAAGTGCGTGGCGGCAGTGGCTTGCATTTAGCCGTAGGATTTGTAATTGCTGCTTTATTTATTATTACAGATAAATTTTCAACCATTTTTTCAACCAAGGGCAACTTGCCCCCTGAAATTGCCTCCTGGATTCCTAATATACTGTTTTTATTTGTTGTGTTTTATTTATACCGCAAAGCACCCAAGTGATTCCGTTTATCAATTTCTTGTTATAAACAGGCAACTTACTGTTATTTGTTTTGTTACAACAATGAAGTTCTTTTACCTTTATAGCCGCTAATTATCATATTAAGGGTAGCAGTAAATTGCTAATTGTAATTCAACCATTATTGCTTAGCCACAATGCTGCATTTTTTTAAACAGGACTTGGCCAAATATTTTTAAATTAATTTTTAATAGAATATAAAATGTTGCACCATGGGAATTATTAAAGAGCGGTTTAGATTAAAAGCCGAATCTGCCAATGCAGAAATTAAAGATCTTTTAAAAGATCATGGTAATAAAAAAATTGGAGAAGTAACCCTTTCTCAAATATATCAGGGTATGCGCGGTATTACCGGATTGGTTTCAGAAACCAGTTTATTAGATGCGCAGGAAGGTATCCGGTTTAGAGGCTACTCTATTCCTGAATTGCAGGAAAAATTACCCAAAGTACATCCAAACGGAGAGCCCTTACCTGAAGGCTTATTTTATTTGATGTTAATTGGTGAGCTTCCTGGTGAAGAAGATGTGCAGCACGTTACCAATGTTTGGCAACGGCGCAGCCATGTACCTACACACGTGTTCAAAGCAATTGATGCATTACCATTGTCTACCCATCCAATGACGATGTTTGTAGTAGGTGTTATGGCCTTGCAAACAGAAAGTGATTTTGCCAGAGAATATGCAAAAGGTATCAATAAAAAAGATTATTGGAATCCGGTATACGATGATGTGATGGACCTGATTGCCCGGTTACCTCGTATTGCTGCATACATATACAGGCGCAAATACAAAAATAAAGAGCACATTGAGCCGGATGGACTGTTAGATTGGGCAGGTAATTTAGCCCACATGATGGGTTTTGAAGATGAAAGCTTTAAAGAACTGATGCGTTTGTACATGACCATTCATGCTGACCATGAAGGCGGTAATGTAAGCGCTCATGCCACTCATTTGGTGGGTAGTGCCCTTAGCGATCCTTATTTAAGTTATGCTGCAGGTATGAATGGATTGGCTGGTCCGTTACATGGTTTGGCTAATCAGGAGGTGATAAAGTGGATTTTTGAAATGCAAAAAGAATTGGGTACCGATAATCCATCTAAAGAGCAAATTGAGGAATATGTGAAGAGAACTATTGCTGATGGGAAAGTGGTTCCGGGTTATGGTCATGCCGTTTTACGTAAAACGGATCCACGCTTCACTGCACAAATGGAATTTGGCAAAAAACATATGCCCGATGATAAATTAGTAAATACGGTATGGAAAATTTATGAAACCGTTCCGCCAATCCTGCAGTCAATGGGCAAAATTAAAAACCCATGGCCCAACGTAGACGCCCACAGCGGCGCATTATTGGTGCATTACGGTTTGGTAGAATATGAATTTTATACGGTTTTATTTGCAGTAAGTCGTGCGTTGGGTGTATTGGCCAATTTGTGTTGGGACAGGGCATTGGGTTTCCCATTAGAACGCCCGAAAAGTGTAACTACTAATGCCATAAAACGCTGGTTAAAAGGCGAAGACGAAATTTGGGATTAATATTGTATCATACCATTTCTTACACATTACAATATTTGATTGAAAGGGAAACAATAATGGATGCAAATATTTTAGTAAACATGTTTGCCCGTTGCGTGGCAAGCAGTTTTTTTATTGTGGAACTTAAGCATCAACAACAAGAATTAGCCTTACTTTTAAATAAAAACTATTATGTGGTGGGTTTATGCACTTTTATCAGCCTTTTTTGCAGCCCTTACCGCCATTTTTGCCAAGAAAGGTATTAGCCATATTGACAGTGATTTGGCAACGGCTATTCGAACCTCTTTTATTTTATTGCTTACCTGGAGTATTGCTTTGTTTAAAGGAAATATGCAGGAAAGTATTCATTCTCTCAGCAAACAAAACTGGTGGTTTTTATTATTATCGGCCATGGCCACCGGCCTCTCATGGCTATTTTATTTTAAAGCATTGCAAATTGGTAAAGTATCGCAGGTGGCACCGGTTGATAAGGCCAGTGTGGCTATTGCCATTATTTTATCTGTTATCTTTTTAGGAGAAACCATTACCCTTAAAATGGCCATTGGAGCTACGCTGATTATTATAGGAACTTTTGTTCTAATAATTTAAATGAGAAAAATTTTGTGTAACAAACTACACGTTATACATTTGCAATCCCATCAAACAAAAAGGGGAATTAGCTCAGTTGGCTAGAGCGCTTGCATGGCATGCAAGAGGTCACCGGTTCGACTCCGGTATTCTCCACAACTCATCCCGTGAAAACGGGATTTTTTTCTCCACAACTAAACTTTATAAAGTCACCTCATACTTTTTTTACCTGCACATTTTCAACCTGTTTTTTCTGCCATTTTTCCTGTAATTTGGCCAATTCAGAATAGTTTAATTGCCGGTTAGTCAAAATTGAGGCAATTTAAACTTTCAAATTGCAATAGGGCAACTATCAGGAATTTTCAAGAATTGATAATTTGTATGATCGAAGAAGATGAATCAAATACCATTTACTGCAATATTGTTTAAAAATACAGCTTGCAAATAAAATTGTAGGAAGCATTCATTTCTGCTGTCTCTTACCGGCATTGTTTTCTTTTTTCTTTTTTTGGCTTCACTGGCCTTTATTAACACAGGAAGTCTTGCTCCTTTATTAGATATTAAAAGCATCGTCAGAGAGGGTTTCTTTTTATTGTTTGATGTGATAGCATCCATATATTTTGTGTATTATATTATTATTTTTTTAATAAAAAATTTGCTGCAAAAGCATGTCCATTCAACGCTATTCCATTGAAATCCCGGTAGTGTTCCTGGGTGGATTTGCATTGAAGCGTATTTTTATTTTTTGTTTGTACAATTAGTAGTAGTGCCTGAGGCCAATGCTGGTGCTTTAGAAATAAGATTGCATAATTTATTGGCCATGACACATACATATATTATTTATTATTTATGTAATGATTACCGGTTTTAATTCTTTTAGAAGCATGGAGCATAGAAAAACTAAAGTAAACAGATTAGAAAAAGAATATACGCAGTCAAAATTTGAAGCTTTACAAAATCAGTTAAATCCACACTTTTTGTTCAATAGTTTGAGTGTATTGTCTAATTTGGTGCATATTGATAAAAATACGTAATAAAAATTTATTATTCAATTAACAAAAGTCTATTGGTATACTTTAGATCAAAAATATTGAACTGTTTTCACTTGAAAAATGACATTTCTTAAAATTTATTTTTATGTAATGAAAATTCGAACAAACAGACAAACAATCGTAATATTAGTTGCAATAGATGCCCTTTTTGTATACCCAAATTGTAAATTGTAAATTCGATATACAAACTCCTTTTAAAAACAGATTTATTTGTATTTCTGTATAGGGTTATCGAAGGTATGGAACAGATTGGCAAATGAAAAGTAACTGGCTCGTTGCAAATTGTAATGAAATATATGCCTCAAAAAATATGATAACATTTTTCGCACATAATTGAGTTGAATCTGTTATTGAATGCGTTGCATACCTAATTTGCAGCCTGTTATGAATGCAGAAGAAAAACGGTTAAAAGACAATAGTGCAAAAAAAGTGCCCTTAGAACAATGGGGGCCGTATCTTTCTGAACGCCAGTGGGGAACCGTTAGGGAAGATTATAGTACCAACGGAGATGCCTGGAATTATTTTCCATTTCATCATTCCATTTCCAGAGCCTATCGCTGGGGAGAAGATGGGTTATGTGGTATCTCAGATTTTTTTGGAAACCTGTGTTTTGGCCTTACGCTGTGGAATGGGAAAGACAGTATTTTAAAAGAAAGATTATTTGGCTTGGGTAATTCAGATGGTAATCATGGAGAAGATGTTAAAGAATTGTACTATTATTTGGATAACCTGCCTACGCATTATTATATGCAAATGCTCTATAAGTATCCGCAGGAAGCATTTCCTTATGAGCAACTGATTCAGGAAAATAAAAAGCGCAGCAAATTAGAGCCCGAGTATGAAATTTTAGATACCGGCATTTTTAATGATAATAAATATTTTGATGTTTTGGTAACCTATGCCAAACTCAATAAAAAAGATATTGGAATTAAAATTGAAATAACGAACAGAGCAGCCACAGCAGCCCCTTTAACCCTAATGCCAACACTTTGGTTTTTTAATCGCTGGCAATCTAAAGCAACCGATAAGAAACCTGTCATTAAATTAACCAATAAACCCGGCCTTGTAAAAGCCATGCATGAGCGGTTAGGTAATTATTATTTGTATTATCCCGAAACAAATCTCTGTTTATTTACCGAAAATGAAACCAATACTGAAAAACTATTTGGTATACCCAACGCATCCCCATTGGTGAAAGATGCATTTCATGATGCCATCATTCATAATAAAAACAAAGAGCTGTTAGCTGCGCAGAAATCAGGTACTAAATTTTCGCCGGTATATGAATTGATAATAGAACCTGGCCAAACATCAACAACATATTTGCGCTTAAGTTCAGCTGTAGTTCAACATCCTTTTGGTTCAAATTTTGAACAATTATTTGTAAACCGTAAGGCTGAGGCCGATGAATTTTATCATGATATATTACCTAAACATATTTCAGACGATTTTAAAAATATACAACGGCAAGCCCTTTCCGGGTTGCTATGGAGTAAACAGTTTTATTATTATGATGTGGAAAGATGGCTGCAGGAAGGTGATGGAATTACCGCGCTTTCCTGGCAAAGAACCCATGGGCGTAATAGTGAATGGCAACATCTAAAAAATCAGGATATTATATTAATGCCTGATAAATGGGAATACCCCTGGTATGCGGCATGGGATTTGGCATTTCATTGCGTTTCTATGGCAATGGTTGATACCAATTTTGCCAAACATCAGTTAACACTCATTATGCGGGAATGGTATATGAAACCCGATGGGCAACTACCGGCATACGAATGGCATTTCAGTGATGTAAACCCTCCTGTTCAAGCATGGAGTGCGCTACAAATCTATCATATTGAAAAAGCAAAAACAGGGAAGGGTGATACCCGGTTTTTAAAAAAAGTATTTCATAAATTAATCATCAATTTTACCTGGTGGATTAACCGAAAAGACCCGCAGGGCAATAACATTTTTGAAGGGGGATTTCTTGGCTTAGATAACATAGGTGTATTCAATCGTAGTATTCAGTTAAATAACCAGTCAAAGTTAGAGCAGGCCGATGGCACCAGTTGGATGGGGATGTATGCATTGAATTTAATGGATATTGCCATTGAAATAGCTATGCAGGATGACGCTTTTGAAGATAGCGCCACGAAATTTTTTGAACATTTCATTTTAATTGCAGAGGCACTGAATCAATTAGGCATGTGGAATGAGGAGGATGAGTTTTTTTATGACAAACTTGGCCTGGCCGGGGGAGAAACATTGCAACTACGCATTCAATCAATCGTAGGATTAACCTCTTTATTTGCAGTTTCAGTGATTGATAGAAAAGTGTTGAAAAAATTACAGGATTTTGATAAACGTATTTCCTGGTACAAGCAATACCGGTTAAAAAACGATAAATTCTGGCCCAATGAAGAAAAAACAGATCAGGATAAAATATTAATATCTCTAATACCTAAATCAAAATTAGTAGGGCTGCTCAAACATTTGCTGAACGAAACCGAATTTTTATCAGATGGTGGCATCAGGGCTTTATCGAAATTCCATGAAAAAAATCCATATTCTGTTACCATTGATGGCATTCAGTATTCTATTCAATACGATCCCGGCGATTCAACTTCCGATTTTTTTGGAGGCAATAGTAACTGGCGTGGCCCGGTTTGGATGCCCATTAACTACTTAATTATCAAGAGTATTCAAAAATTTGGTGAGTTTTATGATGGTTCTTTAAAAGTAGAATACCCAACAGGTTCAGGTAATTTTTTAGAACTAAGCCGGGTAGCCGATGAGTTAGTAAAAAGGGTAATCCGTTTATTTACATTAAATGAGCAAAACGAACGAAATTTACATGGTAAGTATAACTGGTTTTACCGACTACCCGAAAACAGGCATCTGATGCAGTTTTATGAATATTTTCATGGTGATACCGGGCATGGGTTAGGAGCGAGCCATCAAACCGGGTGGACCAGTCTTATTGCTGAATTAATTGCCGAACGGGCCGGACTGAATAGCGGGGTATAAAAAAAAGAGGGAGGCCACATCCTCCGCTCTCCTATCCCCAATCAAAAACCAAAAAATATAAAGCTGTGGTTGGTTTAGAATTATGTTGCGAACATATTTTAAAAGGTGCATCCAAAAAAACGTATTTCTACGTAGTGAAATCACTTATTTTTACATATAATAACCCTCAATGACCGGATTTTTAGTGTATATCGAGCTTTTACTGCTGCTAATTGGCGGGTATTACCTTTTTGTTAAATTGAAAAATTCCAGGCTTCCCGGCCTGAATTTTTTAAAAATACTGTATGTTTTAACGTTTTTTACAGAAATAACCGGTAAAATTACGGCGCATTATGGCTTTCATAATATATTATTATATAATGTATTTATACCAATCGAATTTTTTTTACTGGTAAAAATTATGGAAAAGAATATTCCGGCCTATTTACAATGGCGTATATGGCCCAATGCCGGACTCTTTATTTTTTCACTGATATATATTAGTGAAATTATTTACAATAGAGGGTTTAACCATTCCTTCGTTTTTTTCAGTCATACTTTTACTTCCTTTTATTTTATGGTATTGGGTTTTGTATATTATTACAGGCTTATTCAGTTAGAAATTGCTGTACACGCCAAATCCGACTATGTTTTTTGGTTAGTTACCGGTTTATTTGTGTACCAATTTGCCAGCTTTTTTATCAACCTCTTTTTTTCCTATATTGTTGCCTTGTATCTTTCAGATGGCAATAACTTAGGTATTTCAATCATTAACACACTCCGGGTAATTTTCAACGTCTTTTTTTATGGTGCCTGGATTTATGCGTTTATATGCAAGTATCGGGAAACTATATCATCTTCATCATCCTATGCCTAACTGCTGTATTTCTACTGGTGGCTTTTTACATTGTAGTGCAGGTAATTGCTTATGCCAGAAAAAAAAAGAAATACGAGGCTGAAAAAAATCAAATGAGCCAATTGTTTGAGCAACAATTAATTCAAACCAAATTAGAAGTGCAGGAACAAACTTTACAAAATTTTTCAGCCGATTTGCACGATAATATTGGCCAGCTATTAAGCCTAACCAATGTTACCCTGGCTTCTGTAAATATTAAAGAAGATGCCAAAGCTGCCACAAAAATACAAGTTGCTCAGGATTTAATTAAGCGTAGCATTAAAGAATTAAGGCTACTGGCTAAATTATATCAGGGCGAGAAATTGATTGAAAATGGTATAGCAGAAGCTATTACACAAGAGGTACAGTGGTTTCAGCGGAACGATTATTTGAAAATTGAGTTCAAAAACAATTTACCCGAAAATTTTAATCTTTCTCATCCTTATGCAAACTTGTTTGTTTATCGCTTGGTGCAGGAATGTTTAAGTAATATCATTCGGCATGCCGATGCTACCGAAATTTTTATATTTTTAGGTATAAAAGAGAATAGTTTAATGTTAGAAATAAACGACAACGGTAAGGGCTTTGTTTATGATGAGAAAAACTTTCAGTCTACCGGTATGGGTATTCATAACATGAAACAACGCATTGCCCTTTTGAATGGAAACATGAATATTATTACCCGTAAGGGTAAAGGCACTTGTATAATATTTAATATACCCTGTGAATAATGGAAAGGGAACCTATTAGAATTGCTTTGGTTGATGACCATGCACTATTTAGAAGTGGTATTGCTGCTTTGTTGAAGGAGTTTGATGATTTAATGATTGTGTTTGAAGCCTCGAATGGCAAGGAATTACAGTTTTTATTACCCGAGCATCAACCCATACACGTTGTTTTAATGGATATTAAAATGCCGGGATTAAACGGGTTTGATACAACGGAATGGATTATCAGCAATTATCCCCAAACTGCAGTATTGGCCTTGAGCATGTTTGATGAAAGTACCGATATTATTAAGATGCTAAAAGCCGGAGCAGGAGGTTATTTACTGAAAGAATCTTCACTTGAGGAATTATATACAGCCATTACTACCATTCATCGTGATGGATTTTTTAGCAATGAGTTGGTATCTGATAAATTAATTAAATCCTTAAAATCTGGTCGCCATATAGAGGATTGGTATGAACAATACAATTTAAACCAAAAAGAATTAGAGTTTTTAAGATTGTGTGCTACGGAACTTACTTATAAACAAATTGCTGAGACCATGGGTGTAGCCGAACGAACAGTAGAAAACTATCGCCAGTCATTGTCAGAAAAATTAGAAATCAAAAATAGGGTGGGGCTGGCTTTGTTTGCCATAAAAAATAAACTGGTAAGTTTGGGGAATGAAACTTTGTAAGAAACTTTTGCCTGCCTATTGTTTTATTGTATGGATTATCATGCAGCCCTTTCTAAATAGACTATTGGCGCAAACTGCAGTATATAATGATGCATGGGCATTATTGCCCTTTACAAAAGCCAATGCGTACAACCCTATTTTATTACCCGGAAAACTCGCCTTTACTGATCCGGTAACCCAAACCAAAGTTTTTTGGGAAGCAGCACATGTGTTTAATCCGGCCATGATTGTAAAAAATGATTCGGTGTTTATGTTATACCGTGCGCAAGATAGCGCCGGTACCTCACGCATAGGCATGGCCATTAGTACCGATGGTTTTCATTTTACAAAAATACCAAAGCCCGTGCTGTTTCCAGATAATGATGCATTTAAAAAATATGAATGGCCCGGCGGATGTGAAGATCCTCGTATTGTTATGGATGAAAATGGTACTTATTACCTAACCTATACCGCTTTTGATGGGCATTTAGCCCGTTTAATGGTGGCCACTTCCACCGACTTAATGCATTGGAAAAAACAAGGCCCTGCATTTGTAAATGCGTATAGCGGAAAATACCTGAATGTATGGTCTAAATCAGGTGCTATTGTTGCTGCTTATACCAACAATAACATTATTGCCACCAAAATAAAAGGCCAATATTGGATGTATTGGGGCGATCAATACATATGGTGTGCTACCTCCCACGATTTAATTCATTGGAAACCGGTGGAAATGCCAAAAGGCACCCAAGCTGCTATTGCATTAAGAGGGCAGGCGCAAAATATGCCGCAATTGCAAATAGCATTACCCACCCGTAAAGGCAAATTTGATAGTGATTTGGTGGAATCAGGTCCTGCAGCAATGCTTACACCTAACGGTATTCGCTTGCTGTATAATGGCCGAAATATTCCTGCAATTGGCGATACCACTTTGCCGGAGGGTACTTATGCAGCCGGACAGGCCTTATTCAATAAAAATAATCCATTACAGTTACAACACCGCCTACAGCAATACTTTATGAAACCAACTGAGCCTTATGAAATCAACGGACAGGTAAACCATGTTTGTTTTATTGAAGGCCTCGTTCATTTTAAGCAACAATGGTTCTTGTACTATGGTACAGCTGATTCAAAAATTGCTGTAGCAACCTGTCCTTAACCATTATTACTTCATTCTTAACAATATTGCAAGGCTTGTTCAATATCGGCTAAAACATCTTCTTTGTGTTCTAAACCAACGCTAATACGAATTAAGCCGGGTGTAATACCAACAGCTAATCGTTCTGCATCACTTAATTTGGCATGGGTAGTACTGGCCGGATGTGAAGCAATGCTTCTGGTATCGCCTAAATTAGCAGTTAACGATAACATTTGTAATGCATCTAAAAATTTTCTGCCGCTATTTAATCCACCTTTTAATTCAAAACAAACAATAGCGCCACCATTCTGCATTTGTTGTTGTGCAATGGCATATTGAGGGTGCGAAGGTAAAAATGGATAACGCAGTGAAGCGATTTTAGCATGGCCTTCTAATGCATTTGCCAGAAAAAGCGCATTGGCACAATGCCTTTCCATTCTTACTTCTAATGTTTCTAAGCTTTTACTTAGTACCCATGCATTAAATGGCGATAGTGCAGGTCCGGTACTTCTGCAAAATGCATAAATTTCTTTGATCAAATCTTTTCGGCCAACTACTACACCACCCAAAACCCGGCCCTGGCCATCCATCCATTTGGTGGCAGAATGTATCACCAGATCAGCACCAAAATCAATTGGTTGTTGTATAATGGGCGTTGCAAAGCAATTGTCAACATTTAAAATAATCTGATTTTTTTTGGCCAAACTTCCCAGCATCGATAAATCTAAAATATCCAAACCAGGATTAGTGGGTGTTTCCACATAAATCATTTTGGTATTGGGTTTTATGGCTGCTTCCCATTCATTTGCTGAAGCATTAGTGCTGATATAACTGTATTCAATACCGTATCTGTTCAGGTATTTTGTAATAACAGTGTGGGTACTGCCAAAAATGCTGTTACAGGCAAGCAAATGATCACCCTGCTTTAATAAAGCCATGAAAGAGCCAAATACAGCACTCATGCCCGAAGCGGTAGCGTATCCGGCTTCAGCACCTTCTAAAGCACAAACCTTATCAATCAATTCCTGTACATTCGGATTACTGAAACGGCTGTAAATATTATCATTGGTTTCGTCGGCAAATGCAGCCCGCATGGCTTCTGCGTCATCATAGCAAAAGCTGCTGGTTAAAAATAGAGGCGTGCTATGTTCCATTTCATTGGTGCGTTCTGTTTGAATGCGAATGGCCTGTGTAATTTTATCTTGTTGCATAACCTACATTTTTTAATTTAAAAACATTAATCTGCTAATGCGTTGTTCTATTAAGCTCTGAAAAGCTTACTGGAAATAGGTTTCAATAAACCTGGCTCAACAGCCATTAGTTATACAGAGTTTACTGAAACACCATTAGCCATGAGTTTCAAACAAAAACTAATTTTAATAGCACAATACCTTAATCTGCTATTACTTCAGCATCCCATTCAATGGTGCACCCGGCTGCTCTTAAGGTGGCAGCAACCGAGCAGTATTTATCTATAGAAAGGGCACAGGCTTTTTTGGCCTTTTCTGCATCAACAGTTCCCTTAAAAACAAAGTGAATGTGTACATATTTCCATAAAGCCGGTTCTTTACCCTGTTCGCGTTCGGCCTGAATGGTCATAGTAAAATCATTAATTTCCTGCCTTTGTTTTTTTAAAATAGAAACAATATCAACACCACTGCATCCCCCTAAGCCTATTAAAAGGGTTTGCATGGGCCTAAAACCGCTGTTATGTCCGCCAATTTCAACTGCACCATCTGTTCTGATAGTGTGTCCATTACTGTCTGTACCTACAAAAGCATAAGCATTATCTGCTCTTTTCACTTCAATTGTTGTCATCTGTAAAAGATTTCTGCAAATGTAAATTAATCATGTACTTATTTTGCTGTTGAAACCCGGAATTAATATGACGCAACTTTTTGAATACCAGGATGATTTTAAAGTAGAGAATGGATCTGTATTGCCCGGCATAACCATTGCTTATACCACTTATGGTATGCTCAATGCAGCAAAAAATAATGTGGTATGGGTTTGCCATGCTTTAACAGCCAATGCTGATGCAGCTGCCTGGTGGAAGGGTTTGGTAGGTGAGGGCTGTTATATAGATCCGGAAAAATATTTTATTGTAGGGGCTAATATTATTGGCTCCTGTTATGGTACAACAGGGCCTTTAAGCATTAATCCGGTTACACAACAACCTTATTACGGAACATTTCCGGGCATTACCATTCGCGATATGGTACAGGCACATATCTTATTGCGCAAGCATTTGGGTATTGCCTCTATCCATTTATTAATGGGTGGTAGCATGGGCGGATATCAGGCTTTAGAATGGGCCGTAATAGAGCCTGCCGTTGTGCAACGTTTATTTTTGATTGCCACTTCACCTTCTGAAAGTGCCTGGGGCGTTGCAGTACATACCGCTCAGCGCTTAGCCATTGAAGCCGACTGCACCTGGCAACAAGCACATCCCCAGGCCGGTGCCAAAGGCCTAAAAGCTGCCCGAGCTATTGGTATGCTTACCTATCGCAATTATGATACTTTTCAGCAAAAACAAACGGATCCTGACCCTGAAAAAATAGACCATTTCAAAGCATCTTCTTATTTGAATTACCAGGGCGATAAATTGGTGAATCGTTTCAATGCTTATAGTTACTGGCTATTAACCAAAGCAATGGATAGCCATCATTTAGCCAGGGGCAGGGGAGGAGATTTAATCCGTGTATTGCAGCAATTCAAAACTCCAACCTTAATTATGGGCATTACCAGCGATATTTTATGCCCGGTTGCAGAACAGCAATTTATGGCACAACACATGCCCCATGCCACTTTGGTTGAAATTGATTCTGCATTTGGTCACGATGGCTTTATTATAGAAACCGAACAAATTGCCCGTTATTTACAACAATGGATGCAAGAATAAATTTGCCTTAAAAGCATGTTACAAATAAAAAAATGCATACAGAAATTTCTACATTATTGTTACATATAAATTTAAATATATTGCATGAAACATTTGCTGAAATTATTTTTTGGGTTCCTGTGTCTGTTTACGGCACAACAAGTTTTGGCGCAGGATACCCTGCAACATGTGGTTTCGGGACGGTTCAACAGTGCCGAACAACAACAAAAACCTTATGTTATTCTCATCTCGGCCGATGGTTTTCGTTATGATTTGGCCGATAGTTTTCATGCCACACATTTGCAGCAGTTTCGCGCTGCCGGTGTGCAAGCCGAATACATGAAGCCTTCATATCCTTCGTTAACTTTTCCCAACCATTATGCTATTATTACCGGATTGTATCCTGCACACAACGGTTTGGTGGATAATAGTTTTTACGATATTAACAAAGGCCAGTTGTACACCATGGGCAATAAAAAAGCAGTGGCCGACAGCTCATGGTATGGTGGCACACCATTGTGGGTATTGGCCGAGCAACAACAAATGCTTTCTGCCAGTTTTTATTGGGTAGCTTCTGAAGCAGCAATTCAAGGGGTAAGACCTACCTACTATTATATTTACAATGATAAAATTGGAATTGATGAACGCATTGCTGTGGTAAAAAATTGGTTGCAATTACCTCCTGAAAAGCGCCCCCACTTTATAACTTTCTATTTGCCGGAAGTTGACCATGCAGAGCATACGTATGGCGTAAATAGAAAGCAAACTGTCGATGCTGTTCATTTTGTAGATGAAGCCATTGCCAAATTAACTACCGCTATTGCATCTTTAAACCTGCCGGTAAATTATATTTTTTTATCAGACCATGGCATGGCCGATGTGGATGTAAACAACACTTTGCCGCTTCCTTCTGCCATTGATACCAATAATTTTATCATTCCCCGCAGCAATATGTTATTGCATTTGTACGCTAAAAACAGAGCAGCTATTTTACCTACTTACCAAAAATTAAAAATACAGGAGAAAGGTTTTAGTGTGTATTTGGCCAACGAAATACCCGAACGCTGGCACTACAACCAATCTAACGATTATTTTAACCGGGTGGGCGATATTTTATTGGTGCCACATTATCCTAAAGTTTTTAATTTAGGTTCCGGAAAAATTACTCCAGGCAAACATGGATATGATAATGATATGCCTGAAATGAGGGCTACATTTTATGCATGGGGACCGGCTTTTAAAAAGCATTATACCATTCGTGGCTTCGAAAACATACATGTTTATCCATTAATTGCCAAAGTGCTGGGTTTGCAGTATCAAAGCGATGCGATTGACGGGCAATTAAAAGTTTTAGCACCAATTTTAAAACAGTAAAACAACAAAACAGGCATCTGCTTGTTTCAATAAAAAAAATTATGGGCATCTGGAATCAAATACTTCAATATCTGTTTATTAAAAAACGCGATCCCAACCAACCGCGTACCACCTATTTAAAGTATATGCATGGCATGAACCGTATATCACTGCTTATGTTTATTGTAGCACTCATCATCATGCTGTTTAAATTAGTGATTATACCCATGATGCATAAAGGTTAAGATAGTTTATGTTACCGGATCCGGCACCACTATGTAACTGCCGTTGCGTAGCACTTTTGTACGTTTTGATTTTTATTCAGCTTTTTTGAGCTATTTCAAAAACCCACTTTGCGGCTTTGTAGGAAGCATGCCCGCCCGCCTGCAGCAATGTTTTTAGGGCAGCATAATCTGTTTTCATTATTTGCAATCTATGTTCATCTGTTAAAATTGCAGTAAGCTCAGTTATGATATTTGTCACATTCATATCCTGTTGTATCAATTCCTTTACAACGGGTTTATCCATAATCAGATTGACCAACGAAATATATTTTATTTTAACCAATTGTTTTGCTATGGCAAAACTAACGGCACTGCCTTTATAGCAAACTACTTCAGGCACGCCAAATAAAGCCGTTTCTAAAGTAGCTGTGCCGCTGGTTACCAATGCAGCTTTGCTGCTGCAAAGCAATCCGTAAGTATTATTTTTTACAATTGAAACGTTTTGATAAGGTGCTAAAAAAGGAGCGTAAAAAGCCTCATCCTGCCCCGGTGCCTGTGCTACTATAAATTCAAAATTGTGAAAATGCGCAGCTACCTGTAGCATAACCGGTAATTTAACTTCAATTTCCTGTTTACGGCTGCCGGGTAAAATGGCAATAATAGGCTTGTTCGCTGTAATTATTTGTGGTGTATTGTTTTGATATTGTTCAATAACATCTACCAGCGGGTGGCCCACATATTCTACCTGCCAGCTCCATTTTTGTTGGTAATAATCTTTTTCAAATGGAAGGATGACCAACATTTTATCAATACAGCGTTTCATTTGCTTTACCCTGTTTTCCTTCCATGCCCACACCTGCGGAGAAATGTAGTAAACTACTTTAATGTTTTTTGTTTTGGCCCATTGAGCAATGCGTAAATTAAATCCCGGATAATCAATCAACACCAGCACATCGGGTGCAAACTGAATAATATCTTGCTTGCAAAAAGCAATATTTTTAAAAATGGCAGGCAGGTTTTTAATAACTTCTGCAAAGCCCATAAAAGCCAGGTCACGATAATGTTTTACCAATGTTGCGCCGGCCTTTTGCATTAAATCGCCACCCCAGCACTGAATGGTTGCTGAGTGGTCTAATTGTTTTAATTCTTTAATCAGGTTACTGCCATGTAAATCACCACTGGCTTCACCTGCAATAACATAGTATTTCATGGCCGGGTAAAGATAAGCAGGTTGGGATGAGAAAGATAATTTTGAAAGCAATACATATTCATTGAGCAGATTTAAAACATGCTTCAGCTTTTTTTCTTTAATAGCGTATTGTTTGTATTTTTGCGACACTTATTTTAAATGGAATGTTACGGGATGTAGCGCAGCCCGGTAGCGCGCTTCGTTCGGGACGAAGAGGCCGCTGGTTCGAATCCAGTCATCCCGACAAAAGCTTTTAAAAAGGCAATCTTGTAAAAGGTTCTCTTTTGTATTGGGTGCTGTAATGCTTTGCTGTATATTGGCAGTGAACAACCGCCTTTTTTCCATTAGTTGAATTTACTTCCACTTAACCTGCCTTTTTTCTTGCAAAATGCAATGCATTATAGCATAAATATGCCCATCTGCAAAGCGTAGATTGCCAAACCCACTCTACTATGTACATTTAATTTTTTAAATAATTCTTCCCGGTATCTGTCAATCGTTTTAGGACTAATCCCCATTTTATCAGCAATTTCTTTGTAAGTTAATTCAGTGGCGCAATACCGCAATAATTCTTTTTCCCGTTCCGAAAAATTGTCTAATGGCACTACTACTTTATTTTCTTCCCCACCCATATTAATGCAAATTGTTTTTTGATTGTGTTGTATTTTTTCAATACTCTCTAAAATTTCTTCAGGATCTACATTTTTTTGAATAAACCCATAAATGCCTAATTTCAGCAAATCATTAATTTTTTCTAATTCTACGTACATAGAAAAAATAACAACTTTGATGGAAGGATATTGCTGTAAGAGCAGTTCACTGGTTTTATAACCGTCTAGTACAGGCATTCTTACATCTAATAATACAAAATCAGGGTATTGTTCACTTCCATGAATGAAATTTATCAAGGCTTTACCATTATCAAATTCAGCTAAAACCTTGTATTTCCCAGTTATTTCAAAAATATTTTTGATGCCCTCTCTAAGTGCGGGATGGTCATCAGCAATTACAATTGTTTGCATCAGAAAATTAATTTTAAATATAAAATTTAATGAAATAGTATATTTATAGATATAAAATTAATGTGAATGTAATAAAAATGATAATATTTTAAAGGCATTCATACAAAAATATTTTGACATAAACAATGGGTGTTTTTCCCCATTGTACAAATGAAAAGCAGACATTATGTTTACGCTCACAAAATATAATTGCTTGTGTGTAGTCTTTTTAAAATACTGCTTTTTGAATGCTTTTTCCTCTCTACATGCTTTATGCATGTTTTTGCATATACACCAATAAAGTATCCTTCAGATACCACCTATACTAGTAGCATAAATAATCGGTCAATCAATCAACTCAACAAAAAGTATGCGCAACTAAATCAACAACTCACCAAAAGAATGCAACATTATTTACAAAAAGCTCAGCGTTCAGAAAAAAAAATTTGTTTACAACTCTTAACAAAAGACAATGTTGCTGCTCAACAAATGTTGCATACTCCGACAGATTTTTATCAAAAGGCAATGCAAAAATCTAATAATTCGTTACAGAAAATCAGGCGAATTACAGCTTATATCGCCGGGTTAGATAGTATACATACTGCAACAGATTATTTGTTACTAAATGGTGCAATGTGTAATTCTTCAGCCCTATTAAATCTCAATCATACCACCAATAGTTTACAAAACAATTTAGAAGCGGGAACTGTAACCAGTCAGGAATTAGCGCAAAGAGTACAGTTATTGAACAGATTATTAACACAAGCAGGGATGTTGAAATTCTTGAAAAATTTTCAGCAGCAAGCCTTTTATTTTCAGCAGCAGGTAAATAGTTACAAAGAAATGCTTCATGATCAAAAGCAGTTAGAACAGAAAATGATGGCCTTAGTACGCAATTTACCCGCTTTTCAGGATTTCTGGCAGCGGAATAGCCTGTTGGCGCAGTTATTTCCTGCTACAGCCAATATTGGTACAACGCAGGCATTAGCAGGGTTACAGAGCAGGGCACAGGTACAGCAAATATTAACACAGCAGTTGGGCGGAACGGGAGTAAGTACAGGCAGTAACCCACAACAGTTTATACAACAACAAATGCAGTCTGCGCAAAATCAACTCAATACATTAAAAGATAAAATTAATCAATTAGGCGGAGGTAATAGTGCATTAATCATGCCTGATTTCACACCCAACCAGCAGAAAACAAAAACAATATGGCAAAGGTTAGAATATGGCATCAACATACAATCACAAAAAACTAATTATTACCTGCCTGTAACCAGTGATATAGCTGCAACATTGGGCTATAAACTGAATGATAAAAGTACAATTGGTGTAGGTGTTGCTTATAAGTTGGGTTGGGGTAATGGTATTAATGATGTAAAGATCAGCAATGAAGGTGTTGGCTTAAGAAGTTTTTTAGATATAAAAATAAAAGGTAGTATATGGGTTACCGGAGGTTATGAGCAAAATTACCAATCAGCCTTTACCCGAATCCCACAATTACAGGATTACAGCGCATGGCAAACTAGTGGATTAATTGGGGTTACCCAAAAAATGAAGGTGGGGAAAAAAGCCAGTAACGTACAATTATTGTGGGATTTTTTAAGCTATCGTACCATACCCGTTACACAACCTTTAAAATTTAGAATTGGATATAATTTTTAAAAAATAATACTATGTATGTTTTTATGAAACGCATTTTGTTTTTATTGATTTGTTTTTTCGCCATAAATGGTCAGATAGAAGCACAAAATAATCCATTGGCAGAAACCAATATAACCCCACCAACAGCAGCAGCGTTGGTAAAATATGCTGATTATCCTGTAAGTTATCATACAGGCATCCCCAATATTAATATTCCCATTTATACCGTACAAAATGGCCCATTGGAAATGCCCATTAGTTTAAGTTATCATGCTTCTGGTTTAAAGGTGCAGGAATTGGCCAGTTGGGTAGGTGCAGGATGGAGCTTAAATGCGGGTGGTGTTATAACACGTTCGGTTGTTGGTTTGCCGGATGATCGTGGATTCAGCAATACAAATGTTACAAATGGGCATTGGTCAGATTTTGGTTACAATAGTTATCTCGGCACAACAAATGGTAATATTGACGATGCTGGATTTTATCAGGGCAGGAAAGATGGAGAACCGGACTTGTACTTTTTTAATTTCGGAAAATATACCGGTAAATTTTATTTCAGAGATGATAGAACACCAGTGCTCGTTCCTGAACAGGATTTTAAAATTGAACCAGATTATACTAGTTTAACTACCCCTTATCAGAATGGAGTGTGCTTTCAGGGTTTTAAAATAACAACACCTGATGGCACACAATATTTCTTTGGAAATACCGGCAATACTGGAAGTGTAATGCCTTTGGAAGTTACCAGTCCATATTCTATGAAAAACGGTTTATCAAGTGGCTCCGCAGTTTCAAGCTGGTATTTAAACAAAATTATCTCGAAAGATAATATGTTCACCATAAATTTTTCTTATCAACAAGAAAATTATAGTTACTACACTTTATCTATGTTCCCAATATATAGCACCAATACCATTGGGCAGTATGAGTATGATGCAGTAAAACAGTTTGTACAGGGGGTTCGATTAAGTTCCATTACTTATAGTGGCAATACAATTAGCTTTAATGCCGCAGCAACACCAAGAACAGATTTAAGTGCATATACGCCACAAACAATGGCTGATAATGCAAATACTTCTGCAAATGCATTGGATAATATTACTATCAGTAATGCATCAGGATTTTGTAAAAAATTTCAATTCACTTATGGATATTTTCATGATGGTGTCAATGGACTTAATGGAATATTAGGTACCTATTTACCAAATATACAATCTGATACCTACCGTTTAAGATTAGATGCTTTACAAGAATCCTCTTGTGATGGAAGCATAATCGAACCACCTTATCAATTTAGTTATTATAGCGAAATGGTACCCAGATTATTGGCTTTTGGTATTGATCACTGGGGTTATTATAACGGAATTACGAATAATAATACCCTAATTCCTACATATACGGTAAATAATACCAGAACAGTCAATGGTGCCAACCGAGATGCACAATGGCCTGCTATGAGAGGTGGAGCATTACAACAAATTACTTATCCTACCGGTGGATATACCAAATTTAATTTTGAGCCCCACTATGTAACAAGGTCAGTTCCCGGTTATCAAACAATCAATGTTACCAATTCTTCCGTTTTATATGATGGCAGTACATATCAGACATTAAGTTTTACTACCCCGTCAGGATACACGAATTATACGCTTTCTTTAAGTAGTACAACAACCGGTGTAAGTGGTACCTATCAGGTTTTTGATCCAAATGGCAATATGGTGGTTAATGCTACTATTCAATCTGGTACTTCTACTACTCAGGCAATTACTTTAACACCCCGCACAACTTACACTTCAAGATTATACGGAACTACATCCACAACAGCTTGGGGAGGTTGCTCAGCTTCCATTTCATATCAAATGCCCGTAACGAATATAACCAATATTACTATTGGAGGACTTCGAATTAATTCTATGATACATCATGACCCATTGGCTACTCAGGATATTGTTACTAATTTTAATTACACTGCAGGAGGAAGTAGTTCAACAGGTATACTATACAGTATACCAACTTATGTTAATGTATTACGGAATGATATGTATGGACTAATTTGGGGTAATACTTCTAATGGCCTCTATAATCCCAACGGTTGTGCTACTTTAACCGGAGGAGGCTTTGAAGCTGCCTATTTAATTTCTCCCAGTTCCGTTTTGCCAATGCGTACTACAATGGGTAACCATATTGGGTATAGTGAAGTAGATGTTGCTCAAACAGGCAATGGTCACTCTGTATATTGTTATTATAGCGCTAATTATTGGGATGGTTTTCAGAATAGTGCTGATGTAGTGGTTCGTAATGTCAATGATTTAAGTTGCGATGCATCTGTTTCCAGTTATCCTTATGCACCGCTACCATTTGATTCCATTACAGGGGAATTAAAGTATGAAGCATATTTCAATCAAAACAATCAAATCTTAAAAGAAATATGGCACTATCCGACTTATTCAAAAGACCAAATTGGAACGCCAGGCTATATTTGTAAATTGCTTACTTTAGGTGGGAATACAACCCCCCTGTTTGGTACTGAATATCAGTTATTTTCATTCTTTAAAACGCAGGATAAATCAGTGGAAACAGATTATGATCCTCAGAACGGAACATCCATTACAACTACATCTATTACAAATTATAATAGCATTTTTCATCATCAGCCAACACAGCAAATCATAAATACCTCTCTGGGAGATAATTTAATAACCAATTATACTTATGCCTTTGATTTCAGGTTATCTAATTGTGATGGCATTGATAATGGCTATCAAAATTATCAAAACAATTTAAATACAGCCACTTCTGCTTTTTATAATAATGTATATTCTTGCACACCAACAACCAACGATGCAAATAACTGCAGGTGGATTAGTTATGAAAATTATCGTATAAGCAAGGCTCAGGCAAGAATCAACTATGTTAATTATCGCTATTCCAATTTTACAAGTCCAACCAGTACATTTATTACCTACCATAATCAGGATAAAAATAACGCAGATACAGAATTAAAACCCATATTGGAGTTGCAAGATGAATTTGATAATGCTTTAATTGAAACATCAAATTGGAAAAACAGTAGTTTAGTTGGCGCTGACTTTACTAGATATGACTATGTAACTAATCCCGCAGGTTTTGTTGCGCCACAAAAAACACAGAAAATAAATATCATAAGCCCATCTGCAAGCTTTACAAATGCTGTAACATACAATAATTCCTCTATTACAAAAGATAATAGATATGAAGATGAAAATATGTATATTTTTTATGGGGGTAATTTGGTGAGTATTACAAAAAAAGATGGTGTTAACAATAGTTTTATTTGGGGGTATAATCATCAATATCCTGTAGCCCAAATTAAAGGTTCAAACTTTTATTCAGCTTATAATTTATTGAACCAAAGCATTGTTCAAAATCCTGCCAGTGATGCACAACTCAGAACTGAATTAAGTAAGTTAAATCCGCAAAATTTACCCAATAGTCAGGCAAGTATTTACACTTATTCACCTTTATTAGGTATTACTTCTTCCACATCATCCAATGGTATATTAAATTATTATGAGTATGAGGGGCTTGGCAGATTAAAAGATATTCGTGATAATAGTAATAATGTTATTAAACTATTTGATTATCAATACCAAAAACCCGCTTATTCCAGTACAGTTCAGATGACATCCATTTCAGTGACCAATGTTGTTTCCGGTGCATTTTATTATTTACAATTAACGAATGTAGCTACAGGTCTGATTTATAATTTTAAAATAATTGGTACGGGTATTTATGGTCAGATTCCATATGGAAATTACAATATATCCCTACATGCATCCGACTATAGTGCCAATCATATGTGGATGATTAATAACACTTATTCTGAATCGGGTGTGGCCACTGCTACATTCAATAATATTCCCTTAACAACCGCTACAACAACAGTAGCCATTTATTAAATTTATTTTTTATAAATAATCATTATGAAAAAAAATGTTTCCATATTGCTGCTTCTAATGTTCATGAATCAACATTTCATTCATGCACAGGAACATACTATTTATGCCATTCAACAAATGGATATAGAACACCACCCGATGAATATCGGAAAATTAAAAGGACAGCAAATAGTAGTGGTTAATTTTTTAGCTAATACACCTAATGATATTCCATTTCAATTATTTTTTTCTTTAGATACATTATATCAACAAACTAAACATGCTTTTCAGGTTATTCTTTTGCCTGAAAAAGATAATAGCTCAATGCTAACAGATAGTGCATTGAAACATATTTTGTCGGATATGCTTCATTTCCCTTTTACTATTTCTGCCTCTTTTTCTAAGTATAACCTGAATGATACAACAAAAAATAGTTTGGTAAGGTGGTTAAATAATTCCGCCGATAACCGCCATTTTGAAAATGAATACAATCATGCTGCGTATAAAATTTATATCCTGAACAATAAGGGTGAATTGGTTTCTGCTTTTTATGAAAATCCAAAGTTTAACACTATACATCTTTTGAAAAATATATTTATTCCAAATAAACGGGATGATCACAATTAATTCGTAACCTATGCGAACAGAGGTATATTCAAAATTTTTATTCAACTCTTTGCTTCTCTTCTGTACATGTTTCGCTGTGCAATTTGCTGATGCACAAATTGCGCCACCTGCTGCATTCAGTTCAGCAGCAACAATAAATTATGTGCGTTCATGGGAGGCTTTGGCTCCCGAACAAAGTTCCTCCAATTTAGTCACCAGACCTGTTACTGATGTGCATCAGACTACCCAATACTTCGATGGGCTGGGCCGTTTGGTGCAAACAGTGCATAAACAAACCAGTCCATTACAAAATGATATGGTTACCGCCAATATTTATGATGCACTTGGAAGAGAACAATACCAATACCTGCCTTTTGCTGCAAACACAAGGGCAAATAGTGCCGACAATATTAATGATGGAAATTTTAAACTCGATCCAATACAACAGCAGGTTGCTTTTTACAATAATCAATTAAGTGGGCAAACAGGCGAAACATATGTAGGTACATCCGGCCTCAATTGGGCTTATAGTCAAACTGCTTATGAAGCATCGCCGCTTAACAGGATTCAAAATACTTATGCACCTGGAACAAGTTGGATAGGTAGTAACAGGGGAATTACGGTGCAACACCAGATGAATACGGCTGCTGAAAATATTCGTATCTGGACGATTGGTGCAGTATGGGGAAGTATACCTGTTTCAACTGCAAATTATGCCGATGGCTTGCTTTATAAAACTGTTACTATTGATGAACGAGGAAAACAGGTAATTGAATATAAAGACATGCAGGGTAAAGTGATTCTAAAAAAAGTGCAATTATCTGATACACCTGGCATTGATCATACAGGCTGGCTAAATACCTATTATGTGTATGATGATTTTAATTTATTGCGTTTTGTTATTACACCCAGAGCCGTTGAACTCATTAACAATAACTGGTTAATCAGCACATCTATTGCCGATCAATTATGCTTTCGTTATGAATATGACCAACGCCACCGCATGGTTATTAAAAAAGTACCCGGTGCAGGAGAAACCTGGATGGTGTATGATGGTCTGGGACGTTTGGTGATGATGCAAGATGCCAATCTCCGCAATGCACAGAAATGGTTATATACACAATATGACTATCTTAACAGGCCCATTGCCACCGGTTTAATGTACGACCCTGCCAATTACAATAATTTTAATTACCATCTTACCAATGCTTATAACACCAATAGTTACCCCACTTTAGCAGCTTACTCAACAGAACTATTAACACAAACCTTTTATGATAATTATAATTGGGTAAATGCCAACGGCAGTCCGGTACCGGCAACTATGGATGCCTCAAACACTACCAATAGTAATTATTTCGTTACTGGCTATAATAGTTCCCCAACCTATGCGCAACCTATTGTAGCCTATACCAATTCTACCGGTTTGCCGACAGGTACTATGGTAAAGGTAATTGGCAGTAACCCCGCACAATATATTTGGACAGTAACATTTTATGATGATCATAACCGGGTTATACAAACCCAAACAAAAAACTATACAGGCGGTATAGATATTTCTACTAATCAATATGATTTTAGCGGTAAAATATTGCGCAATCTGTTGCAACACAGTAAAGGTGGTAATAATGCACAAACCCATACAGTTTTATCCAAATATATTTATGATCAGGCAGGAAGACTACTTACTATTACAAAAACCATCAATAGCACTGTGAATGGCGTTGCTGTGAGCAGTCCTGAAAAAACGATAGTCAATAATCAATATGATGAATTAGGGCAGTTAAAAACAAAAACCCTGGGCAGTAGTATTGAATCGCTTACTTATGACTATAACATAAGAGGGTGGTTATTGGGTATTAACCGCAACTATATTAGCGGCAGCAGCACCAATAAATTTGGAATGGAATTAGCTTATGACAAAACCAATTCCGTTGCAGGCACAACTTATGCCAATACACAATACAATGGTAACATTACAGGTACAGTTTGGAAATCGGCCGGTGATGCCACTAACCGTAAATATGATTTTACTTACGATAATGTGAACCGGATAACAGCAGCCAATTTTCTGCAAAACAGCA